>CAKZKY010000224.1 GCA_937124575.1 uncultured Pseudomonadota bacterium
AAAATACTTTTTTAAATACTTTTTCAGAAATCTCAACGGAGTTTACTTGACAAATATATTAAATAGGTTACATTGGGAAAATAATCACAAGAAAGGAGAGACTTTTATGGAGAAGGTCCTTCAGGGGAATTATGCAATTGCCAGAGGAGCCTGGGAGGCTGGTGTCAAGGTTGCCTGTGCTTATCCAGGGACTCCAAGCAGTGAAATCATCTATGCTATTGGCACTCTGTATAAGAATGATATACAGGCTGAATGGTCGGTCAATGAGAAGGTTTCCCTTGAAGTCGCAAGCGGGGCTTCGATTGTAGGGGCAAGGGCAATGGCTTCGATGAAGCATGTGGGATTAAATGTTGCTTCTGATCCATTAATGACATTATCTTACACCGGTGTTAAAGGAGGGCTGCTTGTGGTGGTTGCTGACGATCCCTACTCCCATAGCTCACAGAATGAGCAGGATAGCCGCCACTGGGCAAGATTCGGAAAGATGCCGATGCTGGAGCCATCCGATTCTCAGGAATGTAAGGAGTTTACCAAACTCTCCTTTGATCTGAGCGAGCAGTTCGACACGCCTGTTCTCTTAAGAAGCGAAACAAGAGTTTCACACTCTTTCTCCATTGTCAAATTGGGAGAGAGAAAGGAATCGACCATTACCCTCAGTTTTAATAAGAAAGAGACTCCGAAATATACAATGGTTCCAATCTATGTCCGTCAGAGACGGCCCTTAGTCGAAGAGAGGATGAAGAAGTTAGAGGTTTTTGCAGATGCGTTTCAATACAATGTGATGGAGATCAATGACCCCAATATTGGAGTGATCACGAGTGGCGTCTGTTACTGCTATACGAAAGAGGTGTTTCCAGAGTACTCCTACCTGAAATTGGGGATGGTCTGGCCCCTACCCAGAAAGCTCATCGCCGATTTTTATAAAAAGGTCAAAAAGGTGATCATCGTAGAAGAGCTTGACCCCTTTCTTGAGACAGAGATTCGAGCTATGGGTTATAAGGTTTTCCATGGGAAGGATGTTATCCCAAGCATCTTTGAACTTTCACCCGAAATCATCGAAAAGGCTTTAAAAGGGAAGAAGTATAAGGCACCCAAGGAGAGGATCAATACAGAAGAACTTCCAAAGAGGCCGCCCAATATGTGTTCGGGCTGTTCTCATCGCCCCCTCTTTTATGCCTTGAAAAAATTGGATCTCTTTGTTTTTGGTGACATTGGATGTTACACCCTGGCAGCGGCACCGCCGCTCAATGCCATTCATACCACGATCTGTATGGGGGCTGGAGTTGGTCAGGCCTTTGGGGCAGCGAAAGTTCTTGGCAAAGAGGGGCTTGGAAAGGCCTGCGCTGTGCTGGGTGATTCGACTTTCCTCCATGCGGGCGTCACCCCCCTGATGGATGTCGTCTATAATAAAGGAAATTCGACGACGATCATCCTTGATAACTGGGCTACGGGTATGACCGGTCTTCAGGAACATCCGGGCACAGGGTTTACAATCACTGGAGAGCCCACCAATAAGATCGATTATGAAGCCCTCGCGCGTGCCTTAGGGGTGGAACATGTGAGAAAGGTGGATCCCTATAATATCAAAGAGACGATGGAGGTCATCAAAGAGGAGGTTGAAAGAGATGCTCCCTCGGTCATCGTCATGGTCAATGGACCCTGCATGCTTCACCGGAGGGAGAAGAGGAAGTTTGAACATCCTTTCTATACGATTGATACGGACAAGTGCAGGGGGTGCCAGATGTGTCTTGAGATCGGGTGTCCTGCGATCAGCTGGAAGGACGTGAGCGGTGAAGAGGCGATGACTAAAGATGGACATAAGCGAAAAGGGGTTGTGGCGATCAATCGCCTGCAATGTCCGGGCTGCGGTGTTTGCCAGCAGATCTGCAAATTTGAGGCAATCATTCCTGGGAAAGAGGAAGGAGGCGTCCAATGAAAAACCAGGTCATCAATGTGCTACTTTCAGGCGTGGGAGGACAAGGCACGATTCTGGCCAGTGATATTCTTTGCTCCGTATTTCAAGAAGTGGGCTACGATGTGAAGAAGGCCGAGGTCCACGGGATGGCCCAGAGGGGTGGGGATGTCACCACCCATTTCCGATTTGGCAAAAAGGTTTATTCTCCTCTGATCAAGTATGGGGATGTGGATTTTCTCATTGCCCTTGAACTTCTCGAAGGGCTTCGAAACATCAACTGGTTGAGGAAGGATGCAAAGGTCCTTCTCAATGAGCAGGTGACGTTTCCACCTGCAGTGACTCGCGGGACGATGAAGTATCCTGTGGATGTGGTTAAGACGTTTAAAAAGTTTTTTAATGGTAATACCTACAGCATCAAGGGTTTGGACATTGCGATCCGATGCGGTGATTCGAGAGCGGTCAATATTGTGACCCTTGGCGCTTTTTCCAATTTCTTTGAGATCGAGGAAGAGATCTGGGAAAGGAACCTCCTTGAGCATCTTCCCAAGAAGGTCCATGACCTCAATATCCAAGCCTTTCGAGAAGGGAGGAAAGTACTTTCCCTCTCATGAAGAGGCAGAACACCATTTCGGCCGAAAAGGGGCGAAGAACATCTCTCTTCGCCCCTTTGTTTTTTAGATCTCTTCCTTTATAATTTTAAAAGGATGGAGGTTACTCACGATGAGACGGCTCCGACTCATTTTAAACATCGCAATTTCGATATCGTTTCTTCTGTTCGTCGTCCAAACGGGATATGGAAACGAACGGTTTAGACAGTTTTATCTGGACAACGGTCTAAAGGTCCTCCTCCAGGAAGACCGGAATGTGCCGGTTGTGGCGATGCAGGTCTGGGTAAAGGTGGGCAGTGCCGATGAAAGGGATGAGGAGGCAGGGATGTGCCACTTCATCGAACACATGCTCTTTAAGGGCACGGCGAAGAGAAGGGTGGGAGAGCTGGCCAGGGAGATCGAATCGCTGGGTGGATCGATCAATGCCTATACCTCCTATGATCAGACCGTTTACCATATCACCATTGCCAGTCGTTATGCGGATGTTGCCCTCGATATCTTGAGTGATGCCGTTCAACATTCGACATTTGATCCAGTCGAGTTCGAAAAGGAAAGAGAGGTGATCCTTGAGGAGATCCGAATGGGAGAGGATACTCCCTCGAGGAGACTTTTTAAACAGACGATGGCGACCGTTTTTCAGCATCATCCCTACGGAAGGCCGATCATCGGTTATGAAAAGACGATCAAGGCAATGACCAGAGATCAGATGTTCTCGTTTTTTAGACAGTGGTATAGGCCGGAGCGTATCGTATTTGTAGCAGTTGGCGATTTTAACCTAAGGGAGTTGGAAGGGAAAGTTAGGACGGCCTTCAAAGGATTTGAAAAAGGGGCCCCAAGAGTTTCAGAAAGATTGAAAGAGCCTGAGCAGAGGGAGATTCGGACAAAGATCAGTTTTGGGAAGATCAAGGAGACTTACCTTCAAATGGCCTTGCCCATCACCTCCATTGCCCATGAGGATACGCCTGCCCTTGATCTCTTTGCACAGGTCTTGGGTGGTGGAGAGACCTCTCGACTTGTCCAGAAAGTGAAGCTTGAAAAAGGTTTGGTTGATTCGATCTACGCCTCCTCCTATACTCCGAAAGAACCAGGCCTCTTTATGATTGGAGCGACACTTCCTCCGGAAAACATGGAGAGGGCGGTGGAAGAGATTCTAAAAGAGGTGAATCGATTGATCGAGGAAGGCATCACGTCGGAAGAGCTGTATAGGGTCCGGGTCAATATCGAAAGCGACCTCATCTATGACCGGCAGACGGTTCAGGGCCAGGCTCGAAAGATGGGCTATTATGAAGTGACTACAGGCGATCTCCAATTTGAGAGACAGTATATCCAGAGGGTCAACCTTCTTCAAAATGAAGATATCAAGAGAGTCGTCGAAAGATATTTGAAGCCCCATCGGTGGAGCATCAGCATCTTGGCGCCGGATGAGAAGGCCGACCTAATCAAGAAGGTTTCGTTCAGCACCCTTATCGAAAAGGCAGGAGGTCCTGCCGTTGTGCTCCCTCTGAAGGGGCCTTCACGGGCATCCAAGACAACGCTTGGGAATGGAATGCGCCTCATCGTTAAAGAGAACAGGAACCATCCAATCGTCACTATTCAGCTCTCCTTTTTGGCAGGAGTTCGCTATGAGGAAGAAGCAAAGAATGGAATCAACCAGTTTATGGCACTGATGATCACCAAGGGCACAGAGAAGCAGACGAGCCTTGAAATTGCGAAGAAAGTGGAGCGAATGGCTGGCTCGATCAGTGGGTTTTCGGGTTATAACAGCTTTGGATTAACCTTCACCTTTTTGAGTCAATACCTTGATGAAGCCTTAAGCCTGCTTGGCGAAGTGATTCGACAACCCTCCTTTGATTCCGATGAGATGGAGAAGCGAAGGCGATCCCTCCTTGCTTCGATCAGACGTCAGGAAGATCATCTGGATCAGATGGCCTTCAGGTTCTTCCGAAAGGTCCTTTATGAAAAGCATCCCTACCGGATGGATACGATTGGAACGATCGAATCTGTCCAGAGGATCACCCAGAAGGATTTAATCGATTACTATAGACGGATAGCTGTCCCTGAGAATATGGTTCTTACCATTGTTGGTGATGTGGATTCCAAACAGGTTCTGCCCGCCATCGAAAAGGAGTTTGGAAAGATACCCCGTGCCCATTTCGTTCCTCCTGAAGTTCCACAGGAGATTCCTCTTCAAAAGACGAGAAAAATGGAGATATATAAAGAGAAGGAACAGGCCCATTTCGTCCTTGGATTTCTTGGAGCCAGTCTTCGGAGTAAAGACCGTTATGCGATCGAGGTTTTGGATGCAGCGCTATCGGGCATGGGAGGGAGACTCTATTATGAGTTAAGAGATAAGGAGAGCCTGGCCTATGCCCTCGCCTTTATTGGTCATGTGAATCTGGATCCAGGGTATATCTGTGTTTACATGGGAACCCATCCAGACAAATTGGAGAGAGCGATTGCGGGTGTGCTCCGTGAATTGAAGAAGGTGAAGGAGGAGGGGTTGACCGAAGATGAGGTGGAGCGTGCGAAACGTTACCTGATCGGAAATTTTGAGATCGGACTTCAAACGAATGGAGCCCAAGCCAACCGGATCTCGATCGATGAACTTTATGATCTGGGGTTTGACCATTATGAAAGATACCCTGAGGAGATTAAAAAGGTGTCATACGAGGATGTTCGACGGGTTGCGAAGGAGTATCTCAATCTGGACGCCTATGCGCTTGCCATTATTCGTCCTCCGGAAAGGAAGAAGTGATCAGAAGGTTACGGATTCATCCCTTTTCCCTCAGAGACACCCTGGAGTGTGGACAATTTTTTCGCTTCACAAAGAGTCAGAACACCTACCTGATTCAGGCTTCGGATAGGATCTTTTCTCTCTGGCAAAAAGGGGATCTCCTCTTCTATGAGGGGGTCGAAGAGCCTTTTCTTATCCGATTCTTTAGGCTCGATGAAGATTTCGAGGGGATTCTGAGAGCGATTGATCGAGATCCTATCATTCACCAGGCCATCCGGAAGTATCGGGGTTTGCGGCTAATCCGACAGGACCCCTGGGAATGTCTCATCTCGTTTCTCTTTTCTTCTGCCAAGGCGATTCCCCATATCCGTTGCCTGATTGAAACCTTATGCAAATCGTTCGGAAATCGAATGGAATGGGATTTCCATATTCATTATGGTTTTCCACCTCCACACACCGTTGCAGAGTTGCCTGCATTGAAAGAAGTTAGAGCTGGCTTCAGGGCAAGATATCTGGTGGAGATATGCCGATGCGTGGATCGGGGAAAACTTCTTTTATTAAAAGGACTGACCTACGAAGAGGCTAAAAAGAGGTTAATAGAGCTTCCCGGAATAGGGAAGAAGATTGCCGATTGTGTCCTTCTTTACTCCCTCGATTTTATCGAAGCCTTTCCGATTGACACTTGGATGAGGAGGGGCGTTCAGAAATATTATTTCAAAGGAGAGAAGGTTAGCGAAAGAAGAATGGAGGAGTTTCTTCGAAACCATTTTGGTCCCTATGCGGGTTATGCTCAGCTCTATCTCTATCATTACTGGAGAAACCAGCCTGTTTGAGCCGAGATTCCATATTGTGTATCCCATCGGTTTGGAGGTTCATGGTTTATCTATTGAAAGCTTGTTCTATCCGTTATATAATTTTTTGATATTAAAGAGGAAATTCATAAGAAAAGGGGACCAATGTTTAACGCCATTTTGAAGAAGATCGTAGGGAGCAAGAACGAGAGGGAGCTCAAGAGGATTCAACCTCTTGTGGTGAAGATCAATGAGTTAGAACCCAAGATTCAGCCCCTCAGTGATGACCTGCTTCGGGCGAAGACAGGTGAGTTCAAAGAGCGTCTGGAGAGAGGCGAGTCTCTCGAAGAGATCCTTCCTGAGGCATTTGCCGTTGTGCGTGAGACAGCCCGGAGAACCCTTGGAGAACGGCACTTTAATGTTCAGTTAATCGGCGGAATCGTGCTTCACGAAGGGAAGATTGCTGAGATGGCGACTGGTGAGGGGAAGACCTTGGTGGCTACTCTTCCTGCCTACCTGAATAGCCTGACCGGAGAAGGCGTTCATGTGGTGACGGTGAACGACTATCTGGCGAAGAGGGACAGCGAATGGATGGGAGCCATCTATCGATTCCTTGGCCTATCCGTCGGAGTGATCGTTCATGAGTTGAATGATCAGGAGCGGAAGAAGGCCTATGGTTGCGATATCACCTACGGTACGAATAACGAATTCGGATTCGATTACCTCCGGGACAATATGAAGTTCGATATTGAGGATTATGTCCAGAGGGATCTCAATTATGCCATTGTGGATGAGGTGGATAGCATTCTGATCGATGAGGCAAGAACCCCCCTCATCATCTCTGGCCCCACAGAGGAGTCGACCGACAAATATTATAAGATCAACCGGATCATCCCAAACCTGAAGCAGGGAAGGCATTATCAGATTGAAGAGAAGACCCATGCCGCTTTTCTGACGGAGGAAGGCGTGGCTCAGGTGGAGCGGCTGCTCCATATTGAGAACCTTTACGACCCAAGACATATCGAGACCCTCCATCATGTCAACCAAGCCCTCAAGGCCCATACGCTCTTCAAGAGGGATGTGGATTATGTGGTGAAGGATGGCCAGGTCGTGATCGTTGATGAATTTACCGGGAGGTTGATGCCCGGAAGGAGATGGAGCGATGGTCTCCATCAGGCGGTTGAGGCAAAGGAGAACGTGAGGATCGAAAACGAGAATCAGACCTTAGCCACGATCACCTTTCAGAACTATTTCCGAATGTATAAGAAGTTGGCCGGGATGACCGGCACAGCAGATACGGAAGCGGCCGAATTCCGAAAGATTTACAATTTGGATGTGGTCGTCATCCCTACCAATATGCCTTTGATCCGGACCAATTATCCGGATGTCATCTATAAGACCGAAGAGGAAAAGTTCCGAGCCGTTGTCAGAGAGATTGAGGAACTTCACAGACTCGGACGCCCTGTCCTGGTTGGAACAATCTCTATCGAGAAGTCGGAGCGGTTGAGTTTTCTGTTGAAGAAACGTGGGATTCCACATAACGTTCTCAATGCGAAACATCATGAACGTGAGGCTGAGATCATTGCCCAGGCAGGAAGGGTAGGAGCTGTTACCATTTCGACCAATATGGCGGGCCGGGGGACCGATATTCTGCTCGGAGGAAATCCAAAATTTTTAGCCAAAGCCTTGATGAAGGAGAAGGAGGATCTTGCGGAGAGGGAGAGGGCTTATGAGGAGGCTTACCGGAAGGCGCTCGAGATCGTTCAGAAGGAGAAGGAGAAGGTGGTCCAGTTGGGCGGCCTCCATGTCCTTGGAACGGAGCGGCATGAGGCAAGACGGATTGATAACCAGTTGAGGGGAAGGGCCGGAAGGCAGGGAGATCCTGGTTCTTCTCGCTTCTATCTCTCACTCGAAGATGACTTGATGAGAATCTTCGGCTCAGAGAGGATTTCGAAAATCATGGACCGATTAGGTATTGAGGAGGATCAACCCATTGAGCATAACCTGGTGACCAAGGCCATTGAGAACGCACAGAAGAAGGTCGAAGCCCATAACTTTGAGATCCGGAAACATCTCCTTGAGTACGATATGGTTATGAATAAACAGAGGGAGGTGATCTATACCCAAAGGCGGGAGGTCTTAGCCGGAGAGGACCTGAAAGAGTCTTTGATGGAGATGGTTGAGGACCAGACCGAAGGGATTGTTGATCTCTTCATTGATGAGAAGGCCCACCCGGAGGATTGGGATTTGAAAGGGCTTGAGGATGCCATCTATAAGCAGTTCTCCTTTCGTTGGTCGCCTCCTTCTCTTGAAAAGGATGGTCTGAATCGAGAGAGGCTCAAGGAGCTGATCGTCGAAAAGGCAAAGGAGATTTATCAGAAGAAAGAAGAGGAGTTTGGAGAAGCCACCCTCCGTTATCTCGAGAAGGTGATCATGCTCCAATCGGTTGATCACCACTGGAAAGACCACCTCCTTGCAATAGATCAGTTAAAGGAAGGAATCGGATTAAGAGGCTACGGTCAGAAAGACCCCCGGATCGAGTATCAGAGAGAGGCCTACCAGATGTTTCTTGAGATGTTAGATAGAATTAAGAAGGATACGGTTGAGAAGCTCTTTGCTATCCAGATTGCCAAGGATCAGGAAGTGAGAGAGATGAAGGTGGAGCGAAGACAGAACTTTGTGATGAGCCGTGGGATGGAAGCTGCTTCGCAGAGAGGAGGCAAGACCGAGGAAGGAAAAGGGGTGACTGTGAGACGGGAAGGGAAGAAGGTGGGCCGAAACGATCCCTGTCCCTGCGGAAGCGGTAAGAAGTATAAGAAGTGCTGTCTGGAGAAGGAGGAGGCAAGAGCCTAAATTAAAAATTCCAAATACCAAACTACAAATTCGATATCGTATCCAATCGACAGATTCCAATGGTCAAATTTTTTAAGTGTTGAATATTGGGATATATTTGGATATTGGTGCTTGGGTTTGGAATTTAAAATTCTGGTGCCAGAAGTCATTCATATTCACGAGAGGTAATGAATGGGAAAGCATGATTTCAGAGTGTCGGGTTTTCAGTTTTCAGGGATATCCGCAGGGATTAAGAAGAATGGAAAGAAGGATCTGGCGTTGATCTATTCAGAGGTTCCTGCCCAAGTCGCTGGGGTCTTTACAACCAATCATGTGAAAGCCGCTCCGGTTCAGTTTGGGATGAAGCGGATCCACAAAGGGCTTGGTCAAGCCGTGATCATTAATAGCGGAAATGCCAATGCCTGCACAGGAAGTCAAGGCCTCAAGGACACAAAGAAAATGGCTTCCTGGGTGGCCAAAGGGTTAGGGATCGATGAGAGACTGATCTTTGCGGCTTCCACAGGGGTCATTGGCGTTCCTCTTCCATTGGGCCGAATCGAAGATGGAATCCCAAAACTGATCCAATCCCTCTCTCCGGATGGATGGTTGGACGCTGTGGAGGCCATTATGACGACGGATGCCTTTCCGAAGATTGAAGTGGCTACCTGCCGAATCAAAGGGAAGGAGGTGAAGTTATGCGGAATGGCCAAAGGAGCAGGGATGATTCGGCCGAATATGGCGACCATGCTCTCTTTCCTTGTCACCAATGCCAATATCAAAGCCCCCCTTCTTCAGAGAATGTTACAGGAGGTGGTAGATGTCACCTACAATTGTATTACGGTTGACGGAGATACCAGTACCAATGATACCGTTCTTCTATTGGCCAATGGAATGTCAGGGTCTCCTCAACTGACAGAGATGGGGCGCGATGGAGAAATATTTCTCGCGATGCTTAAACAGGTTTGTAAAAATCTCGCAACAAGCATTGTGAAAGATGGAGAAGGGGCGACCAAATTGATAGAGATATTGGTCCAGGGAGCCCGAAGCCAGGAAGATGCGAAACGAGTGGCCTATACGATTGCCCATTCCCCTTTGGTGAAGACCGCTTTTTTTGGAGAAGATGCGAATTGGGGAAGAATCCTCTGTGCCATAGGATACAGTGGTGTCCCAATCAACCCGAACCGGATCGACCTTTTCTTCGATCAGGCTCCGATCGTCAAGAATGGAATGGGTGTTGGGCCTCCCTTAGAGGCCAAAGCTGCAAAAGTGATCAAAAAGAAGTCATTTCAAGTGACCGTTGACCTCCATCAGGGAAAGCGCCAATTTTCAGTTCTCACCACGGACCTCTCTTTTGACTACGTCAAAATCAACGCCTCCTACCGTTCATAAAAAATGATGAGAAGCGATGAGGCCGATCGGCCTCTGATCAGAAGTTGATTGCGAAGGTGACCGAACCAAAGGCCTGCTCCCTTTTCTGGCCATCAAATTCTTTCGTCCGATAGACATGGGCATAACTGAGCTTCAATTGTTTATAGATGATTGCAAAACCTGCGGCCATGTCGGCCACAAGCCTTTTTCGATCAACACGGTGACTGGTTTTCCAGGTATTTCCGTCTAGGAAGATGTTTCGCGCCACGGCCCGACCTTCCACATCGGCAAACAGGTGGAAGCCGAAGTTTTTTTGTCGTCGAAGCCGAGGATCGGTGGGGCTTGCCGGAGCTTCGATGCCGCTTCCCAAACGGATGAAGGAGGTGCCAAAGTCGAATGGAAGATTGTAGCCGAAACGGATTTCATTGCCAACATTGGCGTAGATGGCGACATTACCGAGGACTCCGCCAAGATGAGGGATGAGTTCGAAAGCCCAAGCATCTCTTTCGCCCAATCTAAAAAGACGCCAGTTTCGTTGCCAACCGATCATCAGTCCTGGTTCATTCCTGAGCTGGTTGTCCCATCCCTTTGGATCAGCATTCCGAAGCCATTTATGAACAGTTCTTTGTGTATCTTCGGCCAGGGAAGAGGGACCAACCATTCCAAGGGTCACTTCGAAGACATCGAGCTGAGTCGTATTCTTTATATGGAAGGTAAGCGAGAGATAGCTCCAGCCTGCATAAGGACGATCCTCTTTCAATAAATCCCTTTTCGAGATATCCTCAGGGGTGTAGATGTTTTGGCCAATGGAGAGACCGATATTGCGTTGAAAGCCAGGGCGATTGATTAATGGAAGATTTCGAATAAGAGGCAGACCCCAGCGGGGGAGGCGCGTATCTTCATCGAATTCTGTCAAATCGTGTGAGAGCCAGGTGATTCGAAAGGCATTCGTATAATGCCGGTCGGTTCCATTAAAAGCGTCATTTTCGTAATAGATGAAAAAAGTCTGATATTTTTCCGTTTGGTTGATTTGAGCCGTCGAGAAAGAGGGGATGAAGGTGAATGAAACGATGAGGATCCGCAGTATGATTTTGGTTAACAACCGATATTGATAAATTTTCATAGACCCGCCTCAGGATTTGGGTTTAAGAGTTCGATTAGACATGAAAGGATTCTTAGAGCCTAAAACCAATTGCTACAGACACTTTTTATCCCCCCAGGGTGGCTTTCTGGCGGAGGGGTTTAAGTAAGAAGTCAAGGGCATCCAATATATCGGTCATAACAAGATTTGCCCTTTTTAATGTTTCGCCACAAGCTCCTTCCTTACCAATGATGCAGATGCTGAAGCCTACTTCGTCAAAGATTGGGGCATCATCAAGCCCATTACCGATGGCTACAGTTTTTTGGGGATCTAACTTCCTCAAGAAATCGAGTTTTTCTTCTGAAGCCTTTTCTTCTTTTAGAAAGAGCATTTCTGCCTTCAACTTCTTTAAACGCTCCTCGGCCTTATCCTTTTCTCCCTTGAACAGGATATAAATTTTAATCCTTTTTGAGAGGAGATTCATTTTATCCTTTGCCTTGGGATGGACCCTTCCATCTATGGCAAGAGTCCCTTCGTAATCGACGAGAAGATATTCGATCTCTAAAGGTGCCTGTCCGGGTTTTTGTATGGTGATCATGACCGTTTTCTCAAATTAGCAAGGCTTAAGCCTTACTCACCATCTTCATGCGTTGCCGTAATACCTCATAAAGAATCATTCCTCCTGAAACGGAGGCATTGAAGGAAGAGACAGGGCCTTTCATCGGAATGGAGAAGAGGCGATCGCATTTCTTCTTCACCAGGGGTCTGATCCCTTTTCCCTCGCCACCGATGATGATGGCGAGATCGATATTGAAATCGAGATCGCAGAGGCGATCCTTTGCCTCTGCCGATGCGCCGTAGACCCAGATCCCTTCCTTTTTCAAACGGTCAACCGTCGTAGGAATATTGACGACGCGTGTAATAGGCATATGGGCAGCAGCCCCTGCAGAAGTTTTGATGACAACCGAAGTGATTCCAACGGCTCGATCTTTTGGGATGATGATTCCATGAGCTCCACATCCCAGGGCTGTACGGATGAGGGAGCCAAAATTTTGTGGGTCCTGTATCCCGTCCAGGATGAGAAAGAGCGCTTTTTCCTCTCCTTTCTTGACATGGCTTAGAAGTGCTTCCAGGTCGACATAGGAGACTTCCCTCATGATTCCGATGATATTCTGGTGGACTCCGCCTTTGGCCATTCGATCGACGGTTTCACGATCTGTAAAGATGATTGGAATTTGCCTCTTTTGTGCAAGGCCGATGACAGAGCGGAGAGGGAAAGAAGGGTTTTGTGTCCCGATGAAGATCTTCTCAAAATGGATGCTTGAAGATTGTAGGGCTTCCTGGACAGGATGGATTCCGTAGAGGATCTGGGTCATGAATTTAAATGTCAAATGTCAAAGTTCAAATGTCAAACTAAATCCAAAGCTCAAATATTGATAGACTGGTGATGACTCGTCTCACTGGTGAAAACCGGCGCCCAGGGGATTCCTAACTAATTGAAAAGACCGGAATAGCCTCAAACATTGAAAACTTTATTTTTTGAGCTTTGACATTCATTTGAAATTTGGATTTTGAAATTTACACTCCATTTAAGAGATATCTTCCACGATCTTTTGAACGGATTCGATGGGATCTTTGGCCTCCTTAATGGGTCTGCCAATGACAAGATAGTCGGCTCCAGCTTCAATCGCCTCTTTTGGGGTCAGTGTCCGTTTCTGGTCATCCTTCTTATCCGTAGGATGGCGGATGCCGGGCGTCACGATCAAAAACTTTTCGCCGCATCGTTCACGGATGATCCCTATCTCTTTAGGAGAAGCGACCACACCATCCATCCCTGCCTTCTGCGCCAGTGAGGCGAGGCAAGCCACCTCCTCCATGAGAGGGCCCTGAATCCCTACCTCTTTCAAATTTTCCTCGTCCATGCTGGTGAGGATGGTGACGGCAAGGATGATAGGCCTGGAGATGCCAAGGGTTTTTGCCACAGCCCTGGAAGCTTCAACAGTCTTTTTCATCATCTCGAAACCCCCAAGGGCATGGAGGTTGAACATGGTCACCCGATGTTTTGTGGCTTCCTCTCCAGCCTTTGCAACGGTGTTGGGGATATCATGATATTTGAGATCGAGAAAGACCCTCTGCCCTTTCTGAGCGATCATGTCAATCACTTTAGGTCCGGAGTGGGTGAAAAGCTGCTTCCCTACTTTAAATAATCCCACGCGATCTTTTAAGAGCGTGACCCAGTGTTGGGCTTCGTGAAAATGGTCAACATCGAGGGCAAAGATGATTCTGTCTTTAGGATTGGCTGGAGAAAAGGGGTTCATAGAAGAAGGTTCCTTTCCATTGGTAATTTACCACAAGCGACTTTTCTTTACAAGATAGAGGTGATCGGATATATTTTGAATGATGCCTGAGAAAGTGACCGTGAGTGATGAGATCAAGGAAGAGAACCGGAAGATTCGTTTTTTAAGATTTCTGGTCGATTTTTCCATTCTCTCAATTCAGCAGGGCGATCTCACCCTCGAAGAGGCCTTCAAAAGGGTGGAAGAGGTGAAGCGGGTTGCCCTCAATCTTTTTCCAGGGAAAGAGATGGCCTTTGAACTGATCTACCGGCAGAGGTTTGAGAGGACGATTCATGAGAGGTTTGGAGCTACCTCCCGAATCTCTTGAGCAATCATCTCCTTGATCGTTGTTTTGACCTCCTCCTTTTTTAAGAGAATGATTTCGCCGGTTCTTCTCTTCTTGATCTCCACCAATCCCCTCTTCAAATTCTTTTCCCCCAAGGTCAATCTCAGGGGAATTCCAATGAGGTCTGCATCTTTGAACTTTACACCAGGGGTTTCTTCTCGATCGTCCAAAAGAACTTCTACCTGTTCTGCCAGGAGGTCCTGGTAGAGCTCTTCGGCTGTTTCACGAATGGAATCGATCTTCAGGTTGACCGGTAAGATCAGAACCTGGAAGGGCGCAATGGGCATGGGGAAGACGATTCCGTTCTCATCATAGTACTGTTCGATGGCAGCGGCAACGGTTCTTCCGACGCCAATACCATAACATCCCATGACGATCTCCTTCTCCATCCCCTTATCGTCGAGATAGGTGGCACCTAAGAGCTTACTATATTTAGTTCCAAGCTTGAAGGTATGGCCAACCTCAATCCCTTTATCCAATTGGGTCTTGCCTCCACAAAGAGGGCAGAGGTCTCCTGGGGTAAATCGTCGCAGGTCAGCAAACCGAGAGACCTGAAAGTCTTTGCCGATGTTGACATGGATGTAATGATGATCTTTTTCATTGGCACCTGTCACAAAATTAACCATGCCCTTGATGTCGAGATCGGCAAAGATGGGAATCGTAAGCCCTATCGGACCTGCAAAGCCTTTGGGAGACCGAGAGATCCTTTCCACGGTCTCCTCATCCGCCAATTGAAGTTCATTCGCTTCGAGAACCTTTTTTAACTTCTTTTCACTGATTTCATGGTCTCCCCTGACTAGGGCAGCCACCGGTCCTCTATCCGACACAAAGATGAGCGTTTTGACCAGATCCGAGGCTGAGACATGAAGAAATTGGGTAACCTCTTCCACCGTCCTTTGATTCGGGGTTAGCACTTTCTGTATTGGCTCAAAATTTTTCGGATCAGGGGGGACCCTGTTAGTTTCTGTTCTTTTAAAATCTGCCCGTTCGATGTTGGCTGCATACGAACAGTGGGTGCAACTGACGATGGTCTCTTCTCCGGTTTCGGCCAGAACCATAAATTCATGGGAGTAGGTTCCACCGATGAGACCGGATTCAGCTTCCACCACCCTAAATCTGAGACCGCATCTTGTAAAGATTCGCTGATAGGCATCGACCATCTTCCGATAGCTGACTTCTTCCCCTTGATCATCGACATCGAAACTATAGGCATCCTTCATGATGAATTCACGTGCCCGCATCACTCCGAAACGAGGACGGATTTCGTCCCTGAACTTGGTCTGGATCTGGTAGAGGTTGATGGGCATTTGGCGGTAGGAGCGAATCTCTTTTCGTGCAATGTCGGTAATAACTTCCTCATGTGTCGGCCCAAGGCAGGAGTCTCGATTATGGCGGTCTTTGAACCTGGCTAATTCCTTTCCATACTCTTCCCATCGATGGCTCTCCTGCCATAGCTCAGCAGGTTGAACCATGGGAAGCAACACCTCGATGGCACCCGCCCGGTTCATCTCTTCCCGGATGATGGCCTCCACCTTTCTAATGGCTCGAAGACCGTATGGCAGATAGGAATAGATGCCCGAAGTCAGTTTCCGGATCATCCCTGCTCGGACCATCAATTGATGGCTTGGGACCTCGGCTTCAGAGGGAATCTCCTTTAAGGTGGGAAGAAGATAGGTCGAAAACCGCATTCAGATCCTCCTTTAAATCATTCAATGTTTTCTTGAAGTTTCTGGCGTTTTAGGCTATAGAAAAATTTCCATGAAACGATTGGCTCCAACCGAAGG
>CAKZKY010000225.1 GCA_937124575.1 uncultured Pseudomonadota bacterium
TGGATCTCTGATGGATGAACGGATTGAATTAGATTGATTCATTAAGGTTACGGCAAAGAAGCCCGTTTCGTCATTCGATTAGGGTTAGGTTTAAAGAATTAAACACGGCAGACGTAGCCTTTTATGAACGATACGGGCCTCGCTTCCCTAACCGGTAGACCTGTTTTTTTCATACAAGGGGTGATCAAAATGTCTGCAGACGAAAAGATTAAGGTTCAGAAGATAGATGATTATCGATGGAGAATCCCTCGTGAAGGGAAGATGAGGACAGATGGCGTCATCTATGCGGAGGAGCGGATGTTCGGGGATATCCGGCAGGACCAAAGCCTTCTGCAAGTCGCCAATGTGGCATGGCTACCTGGTATTGTCGGACAATCCCTGGCAATGCCTGATGTCCACTGGGGATACGGGTTTCCCATTGGCGGAGTGGCAGCCTTCGATCTGAATGATGGGATCGTTTCTCCGGGAGGCGTGGGATATGACATCAACTGAGGGGTCAGATTGATGCGCTCAGGTCTGAGCCGCAAGGAGATTGAAGGACGAATCAAGGAAGTCGTCGAAGCCCTCTTCTTTAATATCCCTTCGGGAGTGGGGTCCCATCGAAAAGACATGAAGCTCTCAAAAGAGGAACAGAAGCAGGTCTTCCGTAAAGGGGCAAAATGGGCGGTTGAGAGAGGTTTTGGAATAGTAGAGGATATCGAACATATCGAGGAAGAAGGCTGTATCGAAGGAGCAGACCCGGATGCCGTTTCTGAAAAGGCAATGGAGAGAGGTAGGGCCCAATTGGGGACATTGGGCTCTGGAAACCATTTCGTTGAAGTGGGGTACGTGGCTGAAGTCTTCGATGCCTCCATCGCACAAACTTTAGGTTTATGGAAAGATCAGGTGACAATACTCGTTCACACTGGCTCCAGAGGTTTAGGCCACCAGGTCTGTGACGATTATATAAGGGTGATGATGAATGCCGCCCGAAAATATCAGATTGAGCTTCCGGACCCACAACTCTGTTGTGCACCAATCTCCTCACCAGAGGGAGAACAATATTTAGGAGCAATGGCCTCTGCAGCCAATTATGCCTTCACCAACCGACAGATGATTTCGCACTGGGTAAGGGAAACCTTCGAACAGGTTTTTAAAAAGGGGCCAAGAGATCTTAAGCTCGATCTCATCTACGATGTCTGTCATAACATCGCAAAGATTGAAACCCATACGGTCAATGGAGAAAAAAAGAAGCTCTGTGTTCATAGAAAAGGGGCGACTCGGGCTTTTCCTCCAAATCACCGCGATATTCCTGAGGATTTCAGAACGGTCGGTCAGCCTGTCCTCATCCCAGGGGACATGGGCAGATGCTCTTACGTATTAATCGGGACGGAAAGGGCCATGCAAGAGACCTTCGGTTCCACCTGCCACGGAGCTGGAAGAGTGATGAGCCGGAATCAGGCCATTAAAGCGGCTAAGGGAAGGGCTGTGGCCAGAGAGCTGGAAGACCGTGGGATTATTGTAAAAGGAGCGAGTCGCGGAACAATCGAAGAAGAGATCCCTGAAGCCTATAAAGATGTCAATGATGTGGTCAATGTGGTTCATCACGCAGGCATCAGCCTCAAAGTTGTGAAACTGGTGCCCATGGGAGTGATTAAAGGATAGGGTTTCTATTTAAGATTTTAGATTGCAGATTGCAGATTTAATATCTGAAATCTAAAATCTCAAATCTAAAATGAGATTATGAAGATTCTGGCCATTGATATTGGAGCAGGAACCCAGGATATTCTCCTTTTCGATTCTGAGAAAAATATCGAAAACTGTACCAGTCTGGTTTTGTCGACACCTTCAAGAATTCTTGCAAAGAAAATAAGTAAGGTTGATGGGGACCTTTATCTCTATGGAGATACAATCGGAGGGGGATCAATCACTCGGGCAATCTCCAATCACCTCAAAAAGGGTTATCGCATAGTCATGGATGCATCTTCAGCCTATTCCATTCGCAACGATTTGGATGAGGTCATGGCGATGGGAATTGAAGTAGGGGAAAAACCTTCCTCTGGTCACTTCCATGAATTAGAGGTACGTGAGATTGATCTGGAACTGCTTGGCCATTTCCTTACACAATACGGAGAAGAATTTAGATTCGATGTCATTGCCATTGCCGTTCAGGACCATGGAGTGGCTCCTAAAACGATTTCAGACCGGGTTTTTCGGTTTCAACAGATGGAGGCAATGCTGCGTCAAGATAAAAGGCCTGAGTCATTTCATTTCGCGGAAGACTCCGTTCCAGACTATTTTCTCAGGATGAAATCAGCATTGAAAGCTGTGAAAAGAACTTTCGAGCAACCCGCTCTGGTGATGGACACAGCTTTTTCTGCTATTCTGGGATGTATGGACCACGAAAAAGAACCGTTTCTGGTCGTCAATGTCGGAAATGGACATACGATTGCCGCTCTGCTCATCAATGGAATGATCGAAGGGCTCTATGAACATCACACCCATCGGTTAACTCCGGAAAAACTTGAAAAGCACCTTCGTCTCTTCTGTCGAGGGGAATTGAGTGGGGGGGAGGTCTTCGAAGATGACGGCCACGGAGTTATCACCCTGACTCCTTATTATGGCGATATTATGGCGAGAGTCACAGGTCCTAACCGTGATCTTTTTCAAAAAACATCATTAAATTTTTCCTATGCCGCCCCTGGCGGCAATACCATGATGACCGGTCCTCTGGGATTAGTGAAAGCCGCTCTTTATAGATTTCAGAACAGAGAAAACAAGCGGCATTAAGAAGTTGAATTGATATTAATA
>CAKZKY010000226.1 GCA_937124575.1 uncultured Pseudomonadota bacterium
ATAATCTCTTCCTCATCCTTCTTTTCCCTGATCTCTCTCTCAACTACATCCCGGCCCAATATGAGGTCTCCGTCCTCGGCCACGGTGGCGATAATCCCCATCTTCTTTGCCTCCGGTCCCATTCCGGCCGGGATCCAGAGGGCATCAGCCCCGCTTTCCACGGCCGCTAAAGCAATCTCCTTTCTCCATGGTATCGCCTTCACCCAGATCTCTTTCATCCCTTCTCCTCCAAATCCTCCGAAACCCCCTCGACCGTTAAGAGATTGTGTCGTAATACAAAAAAGCCGACTTTCTGAAAAGGAGGAGAGGCGATCGGGTTGAGAAGATTTAGAGCGGTTACCTTCAACTTTTAAAATCCAGGCATATCAAAGTTATGAAAGCATTCAATTTTATACAAATGCCGGTTACCCATTATCTAAAAGTCCCGCATTCTAAATCTTTGGAACCTGACTGCCTCTCCTCCTTCGCTTCCCATTACGACACAGTCTCTAAGCCATTGTGGACAATCTTGCAAATGGCCCGGACGATCCTGGCCGGATCCTCATGCTGGAAAACGTTTCTTCCGATAGATACGCCTGCCCCTCCTGCTGACATTGCTCCTTCGACCATTTTTAGGAGATCCCGGTCATTCCCCATTCTTTCTCCTCCGGCAATGATGACGGGAACGAAACAACCCTCCACCACTTCCCTGAAGCTCTCTGGGGAGCCAGTATAGACGACCTTCACAATGTCCGCCCCAAGCTCAGCTCCCACGCGGGCGGCATGCTTCACCATCTTGAGATCATATTCATTTTCTATTTTTGGCCCCCTCGTATACATCATGGCCAAGAGCGGCATCCCCCATCTCATCGCTTCCCTGGCTGTCAAACCCAGGTCTCTCAACATCGATTTCTCATCCTCTGCCCCGAGGTTGACATGGACGGAAACCGCATCCGCTCCCAACTGGATCGCCTCTTCCACGGTGCATACCATCACCTTCGCATTTGGGTCCGACCCCATCCTTGTGCTCCCTGAAAGATGGACAATCCATCCCACATCCTTACCTTTTCTCCCGGAGTAAGCCTCCACCAACCCCTTGTGAACGACGATGGCGTTGGCTCCGCCCACGGCCACGGCATTGATCGTCCGGCCCATATCGAGCAAACCCGACACCGGCCCGATGGTCACCCCGTGATCCATGGGCACGATGACCGTCTTGCGGGAATTCCGGTCCATGATGCGGCCCATCCGAAGATTTTTCCCGGTCATGACCTGCTCCCTCCTTGAATGAAAATAAAAAAAGCCGTGAGAAGCGATTTCTCCCACGGCTCAAAATAAAAAAGCCGCGGGTAGTATTTCCATCTACCCGCGGCCTGAACTGGTTAATTTTATTTCTTAACGATCAGCCGGCAGCAGCGGGCAGACTTCTACGTAAAAAAACCAATAAAAATAATTCCCGCTGCTAAAATTGAAAAAACGAGGCTGATTCATTCTTTCCCTTTCTTATGTTATGCTTATTAACATAATAAATCATTTCTTGTCAAGGAAAATTTTTGTGGATTCCTTGTGCCCGATACGGGATTCAGAATTAAAGATGAGAAGCTTGCAGCCCCCCCTTTGCTCCCATTGACAATGTACATTGTTATAAAAGACAATACCTCTGAGGTTAATTCATTGGATAGACTCCATCTGTGAGTAAGGTTAAGGTGACGGTGACGGCTATGGCTACGAAGCCCGTTTCGTAATTCGGAAATGTTTATGTAAAAAAATTAAAGGACAAGAAACGTAGCCTTTTATTAACGATACGGGCCTCGTTTCCGTCGAACCATATATTTATTTTCTAATGAACGGAAAAATGAATTGGAGGTGAGAAAATATGAAAGGATGGGCCGAAGAAGAAATGACAAACAGAAATCTAATGGCGCCTTGCGGGCTCTATTGCGGCGTCTGCGGAGTCTATATCGCTACCAGAGATAAGAATGAGAAATTCAGAGCGGTGATGGGGAATCTCTATGGGACAAAACCAGAGGAGACCGAATGTCTTGGCTGTATGCAACCGGATCCGCCGGAGAAACTCTATTCCTTTTGCAAAACATGTTCAATAAGAGATTGCGTAAGATCGAGAGGATTTTATTCCTGTCATCAGTGTCAGGAGTGGCCGTGCCATTTGATTGAGAATTTTAGGTTTGCCACCGGGCACCGGGTGATGAAAAGAACGATTCCCATCTGGCGGTCCAAGGTGGCCCAGCACGGCGATGAACAAGGAAGCATCGAATGGGCGCAAGCAGAATGCGAGCGCTACCATTGCTCCTCTTGTGGTGAACCGCTCTTCAGAGGCGCCCAGCGCTGCCGGGCCTGCAAAAAACCTGTTGCCGACGAACTGGATGGCTCTTTATAAAGATTTTGGGGTCTGTCCCGAATTTGTGGCAAAAAGAGGATTAGAGAAACCCATTTAGGTATCAGCTTATTTGAAAGAGCTTGAGGTGATTAAGACGGCCTTGAAGGGTTTTAAATCCCCTTCGCACAGTTTCAATTTGTCGCCA
>CAKZKY010000227.1 GCA_937124575.1 uncultured Pseudomonadota bacterium
GAATTACTCGAATGATGACGAATTTCACGAATAAATCCTTTTCGTGCTATTCGATGTTCTTTGTGATATTCGCTTTATCATATATTTGTTTTATCTTCTCAATGCAAACCGGCCAGAGGGCTTGTTCTTCAACTATCATTTGGTTCAATCTCCTGGTTCTATCTATCAATCCTCTATCACGGATGGCGTCAATGATCTTTCTTGACAGAACTTTTTCATCATTCACGGGGAATAAGAAACCATTTTGTCCATCTGAGATCCATTCTCGGTTGGATGGAATATCGGTCACTACAGGGAATGCTCCTGCCCCCATTGCCTCAAGCAGAGAAACCGAAGTTCCGTCATAAAGAGAGGTAGAAACATAAATATCCGCTTTGGATAAAATGGCAGGCATCGCCTCATGTGGAATTCGCCCTAAGAACTCAACATGGGTATCAATCTTTAAATCCTTTGCCTCTCTTTCTAAAACCTCCCTATCGGTACCATCCCCTGCAATAATAAATTTTATCCCTGGTTCTTCTTTGATGATCATTGGAATGGCTCGAATCAGCAGGGAAACATTGTAAATGGGTAGAAGATTTCGATTGCTCAAAACCGTAAAGGGACGATTGTCCACTTCAGTCTTTCTTGCCTCCCCCGAATCATAAAAGGCTTCATCCACTCCCATCGGAATGACTGAGATTTTATTCTCCGGGACTCCCAGGGGTAAAATATCCCTTTTTTGAACTTCTGAAACGCACTGGATGTGAGCTGCCCCCAAACAAACAGAAGTAAAGATCCTCTTTAGAACTCCCTTTTTTTCAAGCGCCATCCGTAGGTCGGACCCATGGATGGTGACGATCATTGGCTTTCTTAGAATTTTGCTCGCCCAAAGCCCGATCAATCCTGTGGGAATGGCCCAATGGGTATGAATCGCATGACATCTGTTATTTAAAAAAACGTATAGGGTTAAACAAAAGCCGGTCAGGTAATAAATAATCATCCGCAGGTAGGGAACCCTTCCATATTCGATCAGGAGCTTATCTCCTGAGAAGAAAGGGAAACGGTAAACCTTGATGCCCTCCTGATCTTCAAAAAATCGGCTTCTTTTATAAATCTTTGGGGTAATGACAGTGATGTTATAGCCGTCTTTTTGTAACAGGGTGGCCATCTTTTTTATGAATATGCCGCGGTAGGAAGTATCGAAATCAGGGTAAGCATTTGTTAAAAAGAGAATTGGAATCTTTTGCATAATAGGTAAGGGTCGAGGCAAAGGTTAGGAAGCCCGTTTAGGTTAGGTCAATGGGTTAAGGCTCTTAAACCTTTAGACCTAAGGCTCTTGTTTCTTTTAGAAACTTTCCCGACGCATCCCACAACCTGTAAATTTGTCTTCTACATACGTCATAGATGTTGACCAATTCCTCACACAATTTTTTGTCAACATATTTTCCAAAGATACCCTTGTACACTTCCATGCCAACGATCGTTTCGTTACAATCTGCCATAGCATATAAGAATTTTGGGTTCATCTGACTTTCCTGTGGGTATTTTTCCCCTAAACTATACTTCCATACCATTCCCCCCTTAAATTAAGGGGGGGGTAAGGGTTTAGGAAATCCCTTCATAACGAACCAATATTAAATCAAAATTGATGGGAATTGAGGTGTCATCATGCCCAGACGGAGAGGGTATCCTGGTCACCTGAAATAAGATAACCCCTCCCCACCTCCCCTTAACATAAGGGGAGGTTACCCACTCAATACCCGAAAGAACCAAATTTTGATAAACTTCTAAATCTCGAAAGCTTGTTATTT
>CAKZKY010000228.1 GCA_937124575.1 uncultured Pseudomonadota bacterium
GGTGCTGGTTTGGCCACAGGTGGCGGAGGTGCTGGTGGTGGGGGTGGTGGCGGTGCAGGAGGTGCAGGAGGAGGAGGAGGTGGTGGTGGTGGCGCAGGTGCTGGCGGTGGCGGCGGAGGTGGTGGTGGGGGTGGAGGTGCAGGTGCAGGAGGAGGTGGTGGTGGTGCAGGAGGAGGTGGTGGTGCAGGTCTTGCGACCGGTGGCGGCTGGCAACCTTCAGCCTCTTTAGCCAGTTTCCGTGCTTCCGCCAATATCTTCAATGCTTCTTCAGTTCTACAGGCCAAGTAGGTTTCAATCGCTTTTCTCCCTAATTCCTTCGCCTTGGCAATCTTTTCAGGGCAGTACTTTGCCCCCTCGGACCTCTCAGCCTGGGCGATAACAGCTTCCGTCTGATCAAAATCGGATGGAGGCAATATCGCTCTGTAAGACATTCCGAAATGATGCCTGGTGCAGGAGGTTCCAATTAGAAGGATTAGAATCATGATCACCAGAGATGTCCACATCTTTTTGCCCATAAAGTGTCCTCCTTTCAGAGACTGAAAACCAAAAATTAAAAAACTAAAAAAAACTTAATAAAATTTTTTGATTTTGTCAATCTTTTTTTTACGGTTCAAACACTGTCTTTTGGTTCTTTGCGGACGTAACATTTAAAACATTTTTCAGAACAGAAGAATCGTACTTGCCCTTCTGTTTTTTTCTTTAAAGCGGTCTGTTTGGGGATATAGGTCAAACAGTAGGGGTCCTGAACAAGTTCTTCGGGTTGTTGTTTTTCCGTTACTTTCTTTTTAGAGAAAGGTATACCTCTGATGAGATAGTGAATAAGATAGTAAAGGAGGAGGATGAGAAGAATGAAGAGGATGAGTCGGACCATTTTCTTTCAAAACCTTTCTACCCCTTGATCTTCTTTGATCTCTCGGAGAAGTTTTTGAACGCTCTTTTTCAGAACAGGATGGATTAGATTTGGGTCAATCTCCGCAAGAGGGATGAGGACGAACTGTCTTTCCTGGATCCGGGGATGGGGTATTTGAAGATTATCGGTTTGAATGATTCGGTCCTCGTAAAGCAGAAGATCGAGATCGATCTCTCTCGGTCCTCCATGAAAAGTTTCCGTTCTGCCCAATCTTGATTCGATCTCCTTTAAGGATTGTAAGAGATCCAGAGGCTCTAAATCGGTTTCGAGTTTGATGATGCCATTGACAAACCAGTCCTGGGATCTATAGCCAACCGGCTGGGTTTTATAGAAGGAAGATTTTGCCAGAAGTCTGTGGTTGTCAAGATTGAGTATTTCGGTGATAGCTTTCTCGCAATAAGCGATCTTATCTCCGAGATTCGAGCCGAATCCAATATAGGCGATATGTCCCATGCTGGTGGGGGATGAAAGCCCTCAGCCTTTCATTTCTTTTCTGAGAGTTCATCAGGTTTTTTTGGAGTGACATCGATCTCATCCCGGTCTTTGGTTGCCTTCTTAAAATTTCGGATTCCCTTACCGAGTCCTTCACCGATCTGGGGAAGTTTTCCTGCACCGAAAATGACCAAGATGATGACCAGAATGATCAATAGCTCCGGCATTCCTATTCCAAACATTCTCTTTTTCTCCTTATTCTGGTATTTTGCCTAACACAAAGCCTGCTTATAGCAGAAAGCGCCTTGCTTTCTTAACTGGCGGAAGTGCATGGGAATCGAACCCACCGCGGACCTCTTAAGCCCGCCACTGGATTTGAAGTCCAGGAGGCCCACCAGAACCTGTCCACTTCCGTTTCAAGACTAAACGATTTTCCCTTTAAAGTCAAGGCGTTTAGAAGGGTTCAGGAAGTGTTCTAAATCCTTATTGTTTGAAATGCTAAATGGCTTCTCGCGAGAGCGGTGGCTTTTGATTATCTCAATACAGGATGGCGAGATCCGGAATTCCTTTGCCAAAAATAGAATCTAAGCCTCGTTTGCTTTTCCTTCGATGGGTGGAGCAGTTACCTTTACTTTGATTCCATCACGGTAGGGACCCACGATCTCATTTTTGGAGGTTTTGGGCTGGAGGTAGACTTTCAATATGATGTTTTCCACTTCCCTTGATGAATTAGGTTTAGGTTAAGGTTGAGGTTGAGATTTTTCTTGACCTGAGCCTTAACCTTTATTCAATTATTCAATATTGTCAACTTAAGGATTCCAATAAACGAGAGCTGTCTTCCGGTTTGGCCTTCTCCCCGGTATGAGAAGAAGAGGTCACTATGACAACGGGTGCAGAGATCAATGTGGAAGATCTGTTCGTCTTTGATGCCTTCTTCCTTCAGTTGGGCCAGGTTGATTTTTGCAAGGTCCAACATCCATTTTCCCACCCCTCTGGGAATGGCGAAGCGTTCCCACTCTTTTAGAAATACTTTTTCATCAACTTCATAACAGCAGGGACCGATGGATGGGCCAAGAGTGATCAAAAGGTCTTTTTCCGAACAGTCCCATTCCTCCTTCATCTTCCTTATTGATTTTTTTGTGATTCCGAGAGCTGATCCCTGTCTTCCCGCATGGATGGCAGAGATCACCTTCTTTTTCTGGTCAACCACGAGGATAGGGATGCAATCTGCGGTAAGAATACCAAGGTATTGATTTGGAATGTCTGTGATCATCGCATCGTACAACAGAGGATTTGGCTTCATCTGGACGGGGTCTTTGATGATGAGAATGCCATCAAGTTGCATCTGTTTGAGCAGGACCAACTGATTTGGGTCAAATCCGAATGTCTCAGCGATCCGTTCCCTGTTTGAGGAGACTCTCTTTTGTTCATCTCCATTGCTGAGGCTCACATTCAGAGAGCCATAAGGAGGAAGGCTTAGACCGCCCTGTCGTGTGAGAAAGGCATGAGTAATCCACCCTATCTTTTTTAGTTCTGGATTTTCAAAGTAAGGAATACCATTTTGTGTTTTGAGATGGGTTCGATTCAGGATATTCATTTTACCCTCACCTCCTCCATCTCCCATCGAGAGAGAAGGGGGACCTGCTGCTTTGTAAATGTATACATTCCAATGTCTCTTTCATATCCTGTGGGATCGGTGCGACTAATAGAACCCGCTCTCCGGTTTGAGGATGATCCAATTCTAACCGATGGGCATGAAGTGCCTGCCGATTCATTCTTTTTATACACTCCCTCCATTTTAGGTCTTGAACCGCTTTCTTCCTCCCATAGAGAGGATCGCCTAAGAGAGGATGGCCTATTGCAGAGAGATGAACACGGATCTGATGGGTTCGGCCTGTTTCAGGATAAATCTCGAGAAGAGTGAAAGCCTCAAATCGCTCAAGGACTTTCCAGCGTGTGAGGGCAACCCGGCCCTTTTTCGACCGGGTGGTCATCTTTTTCCTCTGATCCGGATGCCTTCCAATTGGAGCATCAATGAGGCCTTCCTTCTGTTTCATATCTCCGTAGGCGATTGCGAGATAAACTTTTTTTACCGTCCGATTTTTAAACTGTCGGGTGAGGTGATGATAGGCTCCATCATTCTTAGCAACGACCATGACACCCGAAGTCTCCTTATCAAGACGATGAACAATCCCAGGCCTTAAGGCGCCATTAATCCCGGATAGGTCTTTGCAGTGATAGAGGAGGGCGTTGACCAGTGTGCCAGAGGGGTTTCCAGGGGCTGGATGGACGACCATCCCAGATGGTTTATCAATGGCTATGATTGAGTCATCTTCGTAGAGGATGTTTAGGGGAATGGGTTCAGGGGCTATGGAGAGAGGTTTAGGCGTGGGGAGAGTTGCAGAAATCGTATCTCCAGGTTTCAATCTTGCGCTTGGTTTTGCCGGCCTATGATTGAGGAGGATATGTTTCTGCTCGATGAGATGCTTTGCCTGAGACCGAGAGAGGTTGAGATCGGTTTCAGCGAGAAATTGGTCAATACGTTTTCCCTGGTCTTTTGCTGTTACGAGTATCGAGAAAGATTTTTCATTTGTGTTTGGATATTGGAGATTGTGATTTATCTGAGATTTAGGATTTGGAATTTGGAATTTTGAATCAATCATTTTCCTTTTATTTGGCTTAACGCTTTCTCAATTCCCTCTGCCAGCAGCGGAATCTCGTCATCAAAGACAGTTCGCATATCGAGGATCAATTCATCTCTGCTGATCCGTGCAATAATAGGAGGCGTGCCCCTTCTTAAATTCTCTTCAAGGCTATTCATGGAGTGGCTCAGGCTTCGAATGGAGAGGACAATCGTCGGAAGTTCCTGAAGGGGAAGGGCTCCTCCGCCCACCTGGGACACATCATCCCTCAATGTCATTTGGATCTCTTTATCAACCCTATCTTGAAGCCGTTTTAAAAGGCGTCTCCCCCTGTTCTTCAACTTCTTCCTGTCCAGCCCTAACATCCGGAGTGTGGGGATCTCTTCCATGGCTCTCTTCTCATCCACATAGAGGAGTAGGGTTGATTCAAGAGCGGCCAGAGTGAGCTTATCAATACGAAGCGCGCGTGTCAGCGGGTTGGTCTTGATCGAGTCGAGGAGGGACTTCTTACCAAGGATGATTCCAGCCTGGGGTCCTCCAAGAAGTTTATCACCGCTGATCGTGATCACATCAACTCCCGTTTTGATTGCTTCCTGAACCGTGGGTTCCCTTTCCAATCCGTATTGGGTGAGGTCAATGAGGCAACCGCTTCCAAGATCTTCCATAACAGGGATATGGTGTTGGCTCCCCAGCTGGACCAATTCGCCCAGAGAGACTTCTGAAGTAAAGCCCATCACACGGAAGTTGCTGGTGTGGACTTTCAAGAGAAGAGCCGTTTCGGGGCCGATGGCTCTCTCGTAGTCTTTGAGATGGGTCCGGTTGGTTGTGCCCACTTCTTTAAGAAAGGCACCGCTACGTTTCATCACATCAGGGACCCGAAAGGCTCCTCCAATTTCGACCAGTTCTCCTCTGGAGATCACAACTTCCCTTCCCTCTGCAAGAGTATTGAGGCAGAGCAGAACGGCTCCAGCATTATTGTTGACGACCAGGGCCGATTCAGCACCTGATAGCCGGCAGAGGATCTCCTCCACATGGGAATAGCGATCGCCGCGCTCACCCTTATCGAGATCGTATTCGAGATTGGAATAAGCCTTTGACACCTCCACCATCTGTTTCAATGCGAGTGGGTGAAGAGGGGCCCTACCCAGATTGGTATGAATTACGATCCCTGTGGCATTGATCACCCTTCGAAGTTTGGGCTGGGTCTGGAGGTCTATCTCTTTTTGAAAGCGAGGGAGGAGATTTTCAAAGGAGAAGAGGGCTGCTTCTATTGAGGAGAGATCTTCCTGATTGAGGATCTCTCTTCGCAACCGCTCCAGACCTTTTCGGACGGCTTGGACGACCACGGCTCGTGGATGGATTCTCAGGAGATCGAGCATCTCCGATTTGGAGAGGATTTCATCCACGCTTGGTATCTTACGAAGAACCTGTTGGCGAAGGGTTGGAGACATTGGGTTTCCTCCTCGCAACCAATGTTTTGATGATCCTAAAGAAGTTCATCCGGATAAATCGGGTTGGCCACTCCAATTCTTTCTTCTCACAGACCGTGGACATGCTGTAGGTCTCAAGCGAAAGGGGATGGTTCAGCATGGCGTCGAGTTCAGATTCTCGCCGCACAGGATCCGGGATGGCCATGATCCGATCGATCTCTGCCATGATACGGAGTGCCTTTTCGATTCGCATTTCGACAGCGTCTGCTGTCTTTTGATCAATCAGACCGAACTCCGCCTTAAGACGATTGAGCCTTCTTCCGGACTCATAGGTGCTTGCCACGATTTCATGGCGATCCATCCATTCGGTTTCATAGTTGAGGATGTATTTCCAGCTGGGTGACATCATGGCCTGACGGTGTTCCTCCACGGTTTTATGAAAGAGACGGTATCCATACTTTTCTGGTTCCTCAAAAACGGTGCTTCCTGGATCGAGGAAGGGTGCCAATGGCGAGATGAAAGGAATGAGTTTGTCATAGGGCTGAAATCGCTCAAGCAGAAGTCGGCTGTAATCAACTGTCTCCATGACCGATTGGTAGGTCTGTTTGGGGAGTCCGATCATGAAGAAGAGGTCAATCCGTTTACAGCCAAGGTCGATCGCATCCGCGATCATTCTCTCCATGGGTTCATTGCCATAGGGCCTTCCGAAAGCTCTGCGCACCTCTTCATCGTGAGATTCGGGAGAGATTTCGATATTAAAATTTATTATGGATTCGGCAATCCTTTCCAACTGATTCCTTGAAGGAGGTAGAAAAAATTCGAAGGCGATGTGGTTCTCGATTGGCCTTTTTTTCATCTCCCGGAGAAAGGTGGCACCATACTCCTGCCCAGGTTGGAAGATGTCTCCGATGATCATGATGGGAGCATTGAGATGCTCTGAGATATTGAAGATGTCTTGCGCAAGCAAGACAGGATCGCGATAAGCTGGTTTGGGGCGGTTGGCCATCTTGCGAAAGGTTTGGGAAGAACCTCCACAGGTTTTACAATGATAGGTACATCCCCTGCAGGTGAATACAGCGGTGACCGGATAGGTATACCAATCCACAAAGGGCTGATAACCCACCGGATCCATGAACCGAACGACCTTCTTCATGATGTGTCGATAATCAATTGCAATATCATTCAGGTCTTCCGGCACATAGGTAATGGGGTTAGCTTGAATACCATTCCCCCCATCCCGGTAGGTGAGATTGGGAATATTTTTAAACTCTTTCTCTCTTTTGATTGCTTTTAACAGGTCGAGCAGGGGTTTTTCCGTAGAATCGCCTCGCATCACAAAATCAATGAATGGATACTGGCGGAGGATCTCTTCATGGTAATAGGTGGCTGAGAGTCCGCCCAAGATGACAGGGGTATCCGGATGGAATTTTTTGATGAGTTCAGCCAGGGCAAGTGCTCCGTGGATGTGAGCCATCCAGTGAAGATCAATGCCAAAGGCAATGGGTTTATTGTGACGGATAAACTTCTCGACGTCGAATCTCCTATCCTTGAGCATCTTCATGGCAACATTGACGATCCTCACTTTCAAGCCGTGGCGCTCCAGATATTCTGAGAGGCTGGTAAAACCGATCGGATACATCTCAAAAATAGGTGTAGAAGGAACGACATCGCTGATTGGACCGTAAATTCCTGGCCTCTTTCTGAAATCGTAGTAGGTGGGCGGATGAAGAAGGATGAGATCGGTTTTTGCCATGTTCACTTCTGGGGAACTCCAATCTGAGGACGTGGTGCTTCTTGTCTCGGAGGATCTGTTTTTTCCGATTCTGGATATTTTGAACGAAAGGCATCTACCATCCTTCCGATCTCTGGGTGATCTTTAATCTGTTCATTGAGGACGACCAGGTTGTGTACAAATTCATTTCTGTTCCGGAGCTGCTTCAGTATCTGCTCCGCATCTTCTTTGATCTTTGTCCTGAATCCCTTCTGTTTATTGGTATCCTGAGCTTTCAAGGTGGCGATGAGGTCTCTTATGTTCTTAATGAATTCCTCTGGAAGAGGTATACCATATTGACGGGCCAGATGAAGGATACGGGAATAGGGCCCAAAGTTATATTGCAGCCATGATTCAATCTCCCTGATATCGGCGAAAGCCACTCTTTCTTTGAATTGGCTCAGACTATTCTCAAAGTTTCTTTTCTCTGGGGCGTTGAAAAAGTAGGGTTCATTATTGGAATAAAGAGAAATATCGAGCCTTCCTCCATAGAGTCCTTTGGGAGCCATTTGGAGGATCAGACTGCTTTTGATGACAGGAGGATAGGGAAGGTTGACCCCTGTATGTCCTCCCACAATGATATGAATCCCAGAAACATTCTGTGCCAGCTCAACCTCTTTGGGATATCCAAGATGGCTGAGGAGGATGATCAGATCGGTTTTCGGTTGAAGCTCTTTGATCATCGTTTGGGCAGTTTCAATTGGAGAACGAACCGTGATTCCCTTCCTTCTCGGATCGTATGGATTTGGAAATGTATCCGGTCCGAGAAGGCTGAAGATCCCGATTCTCAGATGATTTATATTTTTGATAAGATGGGTCTGGAAGAGGTGTTTGCCTGAAGATTCATCGATCACGTTAGAGGAGAGAAAAGGAAAATTCGCTATTCGGGACATCTCGAGCAGAAACTCTTTTCCCAGGGTGAGATCGTCATCTCCAATAGCCAGAACATCGTAACCCATCAGATTGAGACTTTCGACGATCAGTTTTGCTTTTTCCGTTACCATCTTGATTTCACTTTCAGAAACAGGAGACATATATTTTTTGAAGAGAAGGTCGCCCGTATCCAGAATCAGCAGGTCCTTCCCAACACTCTCGCGAATCCCATTGATCCAAGTTCCCCTTCTGGCCAGACCGCCAAAACGTGTCTTCGGGTCTCAGGTCGGGCAGGGATAGATCTCCCCATTGATATTATTGGTGTAAAGGATCGTGAGATTCCTGCCTGATTTCTGGGCATGGGAAGATCCCATGATTATCAATAGGATTCCAAGCCCAAAAAAAAGTAAGAAAAACCATACCTTCTTCACACTCGATTCACCATCATCATTCATTAAAAATTATCAATATTTATAGCTCATCCACACCTTTAAAACAAGGGATATCACGATAAGCCAAGGTTCAAAATGGT
>CAKZKY010000229.1 GCA_937124575.1 uncultured Pseudomonadota bacterium
AATATCTGGCCCCAGCCCTGATGGCCCCTTTAAAAATGGCTTCATTTCCTGAAACAAGCTGTTTCATCTTTTCTGTAAATAGGGACACTTCCCAATTTTTCTCGTCAGATTAAGTCTCTCATGTTAAAAATTGGGAAGTGTCCCTCCTCACCCATCCATCACCTCAATGGCGATGTCAGGGCAGTAGCGTTCGCATTGATAGCACCGGACACATCCTGGTTTCTCTACGATTTCATCCATCTCAAGGGAGAGAACACCCACCGGACAGACCTCCACACAGAGGATACATCGCTTGCAGAAGGTTTCGTTCCAGATCACATTTAATCTTGGTTTCATACTTCTATGTGTTTTAAGTAGTTTGTCATTCCGGGCTTGATTAAACTACCCATGAATGATATTGACGTCCTAAGTAACTCCCCCTTTTCCCCTCCCGTAGTCGGGTCTATTCGACTTACCTTAAGAGGAGGTAGGTTTTCCTCCCCTTAATAGAAGGGGAGGTTAGGAGGGGTTATGAATCCAATCAACTACCAATTTTCTTCCAGCCTCAAATGCCTGTTTGAGGGCTTCCGGATGTTTCAGGATATCTCCTTTTGCATCGATTCCACGAAAGACCAGCTCTCCTACATAATCCGCATTGAGGACATCAAAGAAATATTTGGTGGTGAGAATCGCACCCTCAAAGACCTTCTGTCCCTTAGTCGCTCCCACAGAGATGAAGAAGCCCTTTCTCTTTTTTCCTTCTTTACCGAAAGAGGGATCTTTTAAGAGATATTTTATTGCCCAGAGGGCCTGGGTACGGTCAATCATCGCCTTTGCCCAGGCCGTAACGCCATAAAAGAAGATGGGGGAGGCGAGGAGGATGATGTCCGATTCTAAAAGTTTCGGGTAGATCTTCTGCATATCATCAGGGATGACGCATCTGCCTGTTTGATCACAGCTATGGCATTCTTTGCATGGCGTGATCGTATAGTCCGTCAGATAGATCCGTTCCACTTTCGCCCCTTCGCTTTCTGCGCCCCTGAGCATTTCTTCAAGAAGAATATCTGTATTGCCATTCTTTCGCGGACTGCCAAAGATTCCCAGCACCATCATCGAGGCGGCCTCTCCTTCTCAATTTTTCTAACTTCAAAACGTTTCCATTGGTTCGAGGAAGTTGTTTGGCCATGGGATGCTTCCCAGATCTTTCAAGCCATTCAGAATGGGTTTTTCTATCCCTTTGTGTTGGATCAATACCTTAAAGACCTCTCCCATTCCGACTTCGGGTTCAATCAGATGCATCAGCGAAAGTCTCGTTCTTAGCCCATCGAACTCTGAAGCATCTCGATTCAAAAACTCCACTTCCTGCAGAATACCCAACGCCAGGAGAAAACGGTATTGGGAGACCAGTCCAGTCAATTGAAGACCTACTTTCTCTCCCTGTTTGATCAATGCGGTGAAGTTGACATGGGAGGTGATATCCTGCTCGCCCAATCGCTCATAGGGATTCGTCGAGGTTTGATGACGAAAGTAACAGAGAAGCGTTCCATCACGACGAGGGGGAGCGTAAAGCTCCTCCGCAAGGTATCCATAATCAATGGTCAGGACAAAACCCTTTTTCAAAAGACGTTCCACGTTCTCTATCCAGTCTAAGGCCTTGAGATTGATTTCTGCCCGCTGTCCTTCCTGAAGCGCTATGTCCATTGAGTCGAAGTAGGAGATGAGCCGTGGATCCGAAGGTTCGCCCATCACTTCTCTCAATTGGCCATGATCTTGGGTCACATAGAATTCTCTTAATTTTCCGTTGGCAAGGACGACCGAATGGACAGGGAAAGCATCCACCAATTCATTGGAGAGGATGCAACCCGTGAAGGAGGCTTCTCCCTTCTCAAAGATTTCCGGGTTCATCCAACTGACTTTGCCCTCCTCTTCATAGGAGCGAAGCCTCTCTCTCTGTTCCTTCAGGAAGTGAGGATTCGTTTCGAGAAGGGTGTATTGAAGACGTCTAAAGAATTGTGGGAGTTTCTTTTTTGCCCTATCTAAAATATCCTTGCAAAGGAATCCCCTTCCACCGCCCATTTCGACGATATCGAATCTTTCTTTACCTTCCTCATCTAAGATGTCTGCCATCTGAGAAAGCTGTTTGGCGACCATTCCTCCAAAGATGGGATTGACACAGGAACTGGTATAATAGTCGCCTTCCTTTCCGATGGTCGAACCTCCAGATCGGTAGTAGCCGTATTGGGGGTGATAGAGGCACCATTCCATAAATTGCGAGAAAGGAACAGGTCCCTTCTCCTCAATTTGGGAATGAATCCATTCTTTCAGCGCTTCGCTCCGGTTGGGTATATCTGTTTGTATTCTCACCATTCATTTAAACTCAGGGCGTATTTATTCTCCATATGGTGAGGGAAGTAGGATTCTTTTGCTTTACGTAAACCTTCTTCTCCAAGATCCTGTTCCCGATTGACAAAGGCGTATGTTGACCAGTGATTCTCAAGGAAGGCTTGATTGATCGTGGGATAGAGACCGTCAATTTCAGGATTGGCCTTCTCGATATGGATGACAACGGTATCCCGATTGAGCGGCTCTCCCAGAGTGAAAGCCTCGACTTTGCCATCGATGAGGATCACCCCTCCGTTCAGGTGTAGCGCCTCGAAATGGATTAATGCCTCTTTGATGGCGGTGGATTCATTACGGAGTCCTAAAATTGCATCGCATTGACGAAGATCACACCACTGGGTCTGCAGCCGGAGGCAGTCGGAAATCAACTCCGACGTGAGCGTAAGGTATTGATAGGCGTATTTCTCTTTGAACTGTTTGATATGGTTTCGCTTTCGATGATACTTTCTTCCCCGAAGATGAATCAGATCCTCTATTCGGTAGACATAATCGGATTGATTGCGATCGGACATCACCATAATCCCTTCCGCCTTCCAATCGAACTGAGAAATAAGATGTTCAGGGACACGTCCAATTTTTGCAGAGACTCCCTTCTCCTTCATCGCATGAAGCAATGTCTGACAACATTCTACCATATCTCCTTCTCCAACAGGAGGGAAGAAGAAAGGGTGCTCCCTATTTTCTGCAAAGAAGCAGAGGAAGTTCTTCAGCCGGAAGATTTTTATCTGGTAGGCATGTCGCCAGATGAAGAGGTTCGTAAAAGTGAATTCAGAGATGGTGGGCGGGAATCGGGAAAACGCTAAATCAACAAGAGGTTTGTCCTCCAAGGATAGGTTTTTCGAGTGAGGGAATTCCGGTAGGTTTTTCCTTAAGGCCTCCCTGTCTGCAACAGGCGTCCATACTAAACAGACTTCTTCCATTGCCATCCTTTATCGGACCAAATGACTGACCATGGTGCAGATCTCGGTGGGATTAAAGGGCTTGTAGATAAAGCCATAAACGCCCAGGTCAATAGCCTCCTTGAGAAAGCCATTTCCTCTCTCTGAAACGATAAGAAGAATTCGTGAAGGCTCTGCTTTTTTCAATTCACAAAGGAGGCTTTTCTCGCGGACTCCGGGCGTGTCAATATTGAGGATAAATATATGAACCTTTTCCCCATTGAGGAGAGGTTTCACCTGGAAACCACTGTCTAAGATAATGACTTCGTATCCTTCTCTCTCGAGGCATTCCCTTAAAAAACCCCGGCTAGCTAAGTCATGGTCTACAATACAGATTTTTCCCCTCACTCCAACCCCCTTTTTAGGAGAGACATTTTGATTTATCCTCTCAAAGGGAGTTAGCGGTTTCTCTGCTCAAGACGATTCTCTACGATGACGCTATCGATGATCTCGCCGCAGAAGATGCATCTCCAGCCAAAAAATTCTTCAGAGATACCACAGAACTTCTCATAGACCATCACGCCACCGCAACGATAACATTTCATTTTCGTCCTCCCTTATAAATTATATAGCAAATTTCATACCAAGAATATAATCAATTCGATGGGTTATTGAGCAGTTTCTAAATCTATCCTCTCCCTTTATGGAATAATAAGGCTGTAAAGTCATCTACACTTCAGATGTAAGCGATTTGGGATTCAAATATAACTATTTGATTTATAAAGATTTAATTAATTTTTTGGATGGGCATAATGGGTAGATTAAACCAGAAACAGACTTGCTGTGGGTTAAAAATCTTTAAATAAATGATGTGATTTTTTTAATAAATTTGATGGGATAAAGACAGTCTCTTAAGGAAGGCAGTGGAAGGGAAGTGTATAATTTTAAACATTCAAAGTCTTTAGCTAAGTTGTTTTTAGAAATTTGTATTTTTAATTCAAATAGTTAGATGTGCGTCTAAATTTAGACACTTTCTTGTTTAAAACTATTCTTTAAAAGGCCGTATCGCTTCATCTTCCCGTAGAGAGTTGAGCGATTAATCTTCAGTTTCTTTGCAGCCCTGTGCTTATTCCAATTCGTTTCTTTTAAGGTCTTCAGGATGAGGTTCTTTTCAAAATCGTAAAGGGTTGAAAATTCTTCTTTTTCAAGAGATTTCTGGAGGAGGTTTGGAGGAAGGTCTTTTGGATAGATGAGATCCTTTTTTGCAATAATGACCGCATGTTCGATCACATTTTCAAGCTCACGGATATTCCCAGGCCAGGAATGGGCCAAGAAGATTTCCATCACTTCGGGGGAAAAATTGACAATATTTTTCCCTTTTTCCTGGCTAAATTTTTCAAGGAAATGCATCGCAAGAAGTGAGATATCATCCTTTCTCTCTCGGAGCGGAGGAACAAAGATTGGGATGACATTGAGGCGGTAATAGAGATCTTCTCGGAAATGACCCTTCTTTATCTCCTCCATCAGGTTCTTGTTCGTGGCCGCAATCACCCTCACATCAACCTCCAAGGTCTCCTCTCCTCCGACCCTTTCAAATCGGTGATCCTGTAAAACTCGCAATAGCAGAATCTGGGTCGGTGGGGAAACCTCGCCGATCTCATCGAGAAAGATCGTTCCTCCATGGGCGAGTTCGAATCGGCCGATCTTTCTCCGGATGGCACCAGTAAAAGCGCCTTTTTCATGGCCAAAAAGTTCACTTTCAAGAAGGTTCTGGGAGTAGGCAGAACAGTTGGCAACCACAAAGGGTTTGTTCTTCCTTGGACTGTTAAAGTGGATCGCCTTAGCGATCAGTTCTTTTCCTGTTCCACTCTCCCCCTGGATGAGAACGGTCGAATCCGTATTGGAGATATCGGCGATCAATTCATAAATCTCCTGCATCCTCTCATTTTTACCAATGATGTTTCCAAAACTGTATCGCTTTTCCAGGGCTTTAGAGAGGAGGATATTCTTATTTCTTTCCTGTCTCAATTCATCATGGAGGTCTTTGATCCGAAGCATCACCCTCACTTTGGCAAGGAGTTCCTCGTTGACAAAAGGTTTGGTGAGATAGTCGTCCGCTCCAAGATCGAGGCCGCTAATCTTATCTTGAAGGCTGGAGCGGACGGTCAGGATGATGATCGGTATGAATTTCAATTGGTCGTCTTCTTTGATCCGGCGGCAGACATTTCTTCCATCCTCATCGCCAAGCATCACGTCGAGAAGGATTAAGTCCACCGGAGCCTCGCCCTCGGGAGATTTCCGTCTTTCACCCTCAAGGAAATTCACGGCTTCTGCTCCCGAGTAGGCTTGAATGGCCTGATAACCTTCCAGCTCAAGGAGGGCAGTGATCATCTCCACCGTATCCGGCTCATCATCCACGACCAGTATTTTTTTTGCCCCTCTCTTTTCCATGCAATCGTTCCCTTTTCGATGGATGAATTGATAATATGACCGAACCGCTTGGGGTTGTCAATTGGATTTTGGTTAGAAAAAGTAAAAGTCCAACGGTAAGGGTAACGAGGCCCGTATCGTTAATAAAAGGCCACGTTGATCGTCTTCAAATTTTTTTCACGCAACCGTTACCGTATTACGAAATGGGCTTCGTCACCTTAACCAAAACCTATGCTCTCTCTCCCCCGGTGGGAGAGGGTTGGGGTGGGGGGGGAGCTACCTGCAATCTATAATGATGATGTTTGGCAGGGCGGTATTTTCTCTCTCAGTTTCTTCTTTCTCGCTGGCGTCAGTTCCTCTTTCATCACCCAATCCCTTTGAGCAAAGTCATCATTGCCTTTGATGAGGAGCCATTCTTTTCCCGTTCCTCTTCCTCTCATTAAAACGAGGGAGAAACCTCCCTTCAATTTTTTACCATTAAGAGAGAATCGGAGCTTACCTGCTTTTAAGGCAGTCTCAGGATTGCCTTCTACTTCGAACTCTCCAGAATCCCAGATTAGGACAGGCCCGGCTCCATAGAGACCCTGAGGAATGATGCCCTCAAACTCGCCATAGTCAAGAGGGTGATCTTCTACCATTACGGCGAGCCTTTTATCGGCAGGATTCATCGAAGGTCCCTTGGGGATGGCCCAGGATTTTAAAACACCGGCTATCTCCAGACGGAAGTCGTAATGGAGCCGGCTGGCATGGTGTTCATGGACGACAAATCGCCTTATCATTTTTGCCCGGATGAATCAGGAGAAGAATTATCTTCCATCTCTTCATAGATTTCAGGATAGAGCTTTTTGGCACACTCAGGGCAGATGCCATGGCTGAAGGCAGCGGTTGAATGTTTCTCGATATACGATTCGATCCGATTCCAGTACCCCATGTCATCGCGTATTTTCTTGCAAGAGGCACAGATGGGTATCAGACCGCTTAGGGTCTTAATGTTGGCAAGGGCCTCCTGGAGTTCTTGAATCAGTTTCTCTCGTTCTGCTTCTGCCCGCTTCCGTTCGGTGATGTCCTGAATGGTGGAACGGATTCCCTTGATCTTCCCTTCTTCGTCTTTCAGGAAATTTTCTTCGATCAAAACAGGAAACGAACTCCCATCCTTTCGACGAAAGTGACGCTCAAGTCCACGGGAAAGAGGCTTTGTACCAGCCAGCTTGCCTAAAACAGATTCTCTGGCAGCTTCCTCTTCGACGATAAATTTCCAGACAAATTGGCCGATCATCTCTTCAGGAGAATACCCCATCATCTCCAGTTCCGTGCGATTGACGCTGGTGATGCGTCCTTCCGAGTCGAACTCATGGTAACCTACAGGAGCCTCATGAAAAAGCACTCTGAATCGTTCCTCACTTCTCCGTAAAGCCTCTTCTGCCATTTTCCGCTTGGTAATATCACGGATGATGCTCTGATAGAATTTTTTCCCTTCCACTTCGATGAGGCGAAGGCTTGCCTCCACTGGAAATGTAGAGCCGTCCTTTCTCTGGTGGATGGTCTGGAGAATTAAACCCTTCTTCTCATCTAATTGCTTAAACTGTCCATCCAATAACGGTCTCTCCTCAGGAGATCGCAGGTTTCGCACATCCATTCCGATCAGTTCATCCCGGGAATATCCGTAGGTTTCCACAGATCGATCATTTGCCTCAATAATCTTGAAGTTTCGGTCTGTCATGAGGATAATATCGTTGGCATATTTGGTTAGATATTCGAAGTGTTTCAGAAGGGCTTGCCGTTCGATCTCATATTCATACTGTTTGCGATAAAATCGAGTGGTCTGATTTCGCCATAAGAACCCGAGACATCCTCCGATCAAGAGCATAGAGGATACTACCAGAATGATGATCCATACCGCTTGCTTACGGATGGGTGCATAAATTTCATCCTGGTCAACTTTTGCAATAAGATACCAGGGTGAGGCCGGAATCTTTCGGACCGCTGAGAGAACCTTGACCCCACGATAATCGACTTCCTCCATGACTCCTTCCTCTCCATGAATTGCCCTGATTGACACAATCTCTTTTCCGACGACAGGATAACGGAGGGAAAGGGCTGTATTTTTCTGATGGCGGAGCTCGTTAAGATAGAGAACGTCTGTGCCCTCACGCCGGATCAAAAGAGTTTCAGCCGTTTGGCTGGGCGTGGGCCAGGATTGAATAAGAGGATAGAGGAATTGATAGGGATTGATCCGGAGCAACAGGGCACCCGAAGGGAATCCATCGGAATCTCTGGGAACGAGAGGGACCAGGACATCGATATGGATGTGATGGGTTTTTTCTTCGCGATAAAGATCAATCCATATGACTTCTCTCTTTAGAATCGCATCCCTAACAAATGACTGGGTATAAGCACTGACGTCATCAAATGCCTCTGCAGTATAGAGGCAAACTTCCCCTTTCTCATCGAGAAGAAATATACTGCTAAAATCGTAGCGGCCTCGGAAGGAGGACATCCAGCCCAGAATCTCCTCCATGACACTGGTTCTGTCCCTGGATTTCAGCCATTTTCGAAGATGTTGTACCAATGGGTAATTTTCAAAAAGGGTTTGTCCGTTACCCAGGCGAGCCTGGCGCCAGCTGACAATTTGATTGACTTTCAGATCGCAGATGGCAAGGAGTTCGCGTTCCCTCTCTTTCTTAATCTGTTCCTTTTGATTTTCGAAGTAGAGGTATCCTCCTGTTCCAATAACCAGAACCAGAAGGAGATAGATGAGGATGAGATTTCTTGGAATTCTGGGTGACTTAATCAGCGTTGCGATGAGAATCACCCCCTTGGGATTGCTTAAAGTCTAATGAAAACTAACCCATCCGTCAATAAAAATTTATGGGTCCCTGAATTGGTTGATTTTCTTGAATTTTCTTG
>CAKZKY010000230.1 GCA_937124575.1 uncultured Pseudomonadota bacterium
CCTAACATTATTTTTTATACTTGTTCTATTGATAGAGGAATCATATGAAAAATATTGGCTGATGTCAAGAGAAAAATTGGGGTAATTGTTGGCGAATTCTATTGAATTTGAGTAATTTATTCTTTATAATAGCCCAAATTCAAACAATAAGAAGAACAATTATAAGTTGAGATTTTTTTATGCTAAAGAATTTTGAAGCCTTTCTGAAAAGGAAAGGTTCTGTCAAAACGCAATATATTTCTTACTATCTGAAATGGGTCTCCGATTGCTATCATTTTTTGAACAAACCTATGGAAAATCGCTTAACCCTTGAACAAAAAAGCCAATTTTTGACAGATATGACGAAACGTTATGAAGACTGGCAAGTCAAACAGGCAGATACTGCCTTAAGATTATACGATTATTTCCTTTCCATAAATAAGTCACCCTCATCAGATGCTCCCTCTGAAAAAGAGAGTTGGTCGGTTTTTGAAGAGAAGATGCGAGAAGCCCTTAGGCTTCGACATCGATCTCTCAGCACAGAGAAGAGCTATCTCATCTGGTTAAGAAGTTTTAAAGCCTTTGTCAATGAAAAATCTCCTGATGAACTGACAGGAAGGGACCTCCAGGACTTCCTCTCCAGTCTTGCCGTTGAGAAGAAGGTCTCCTCTTCCACACAGAATCAGGCTCTCAATGCCATTGTCTTCTTCTACCGCCATGTCCTTGATAAGAATATAGATCAGGAACTGAGCGCGGTTCGGGCTAAACAGAGAAGACATCTTCCGGTTGTGCTCACCTCAAGGGAGATTCAGCGTATCTTCGATCAACTATCAGGCACAAACAAACTGATGGCCATGCTGATTTATGGGGCAGGCCTCAGGCTTCACGAATGTTTGCAATTGAGGGTGAAAGATGTCGATATAGAGCAGAACCTTCTCATCATCAGGTCAGGAAAAGGGGATAGGGATCGGAGAACTCTTCTTCCGGAGTCACTAAAGGATAATCTGATTAAGCACCTCTCAGAAATCCGATCGTTTTATGATCAGGATCGGGAGAATGATATTGCAGGCGTCTGGCTTCCAGGAGCTCTTGAGAAGAAATATCCGAATGCAGGGAAGGAATGGGGGTGGTTCTGGCTATTTCCATCGAAATCGCTCTCCATCGATCCCAGAAATCACACGGTGAGAAGGCATCATGTCCATCCATCCCTGCTTCAAAAGACCTTCAAGGTGGCTGTTGGAAAGGCCGGCATTACGAAACAAGTCTCCATCCATACCTTGAGGCACAGCTTTGCTACCCATCTCCTCGAAAATGGTTACGATATCAGAACAATTCAGGAATTGTTAGGCCACCGGAATCTCCATACCACCATGATCTATACCCATGTAGCCTCAAAAAATGTTTTGGGGGTGAAAAGCCCACTCGATAAGGGAGGTCTTGCCTTCTGACTTCCGTTAAGCAGGTGTCACAGAAAAGTTAGAGTAATGCATTCGATTGGGCAATCTCAGCCCTGCCCAGGAGAGTGCATCATGATGGCGCATTGTCAGGCCACCACTATTGAATCAATGTTTTCATAAGGTTTAGACTTTTTCTTAGAAATTTTTATCATTTTTAAAAATTACGTTAAACCTCTCAGTATTCTGGCGGACCGCTAAAAGACTAATCCCACCAAAAAAATTCCCTATTTCTCCTGCATCGGAACGGAACTGACTCCTCCTCTTTACCTTAAAGTAAGTCATTTGACCCATATTTAGATGAAACAGGACTTTTTGGAAATTTGATCTTATAGAATTCCAAATATTACGAGCCTGATCCGAAGAGATAATTGAAGAAATTTCGATTGAAGGTTAGAATTAATTTAGAGAATAAGTAGTTAAAAAATTGGCAGAATTTAATGAGATTTCTGAAAAAGTATTTAAAAAAGTATTTTTAGACTGGGGAGGTGGGGTGAAAAAGTCTTCGAGCGGATGCCT
>CAKZKY010000231.1 GCA_937124575.1 uncultured Pseudomonadota bacterium
GTTGTGGTGATCTACCCAGAAGAGATCTGCTATCTCCAAGTTAAGCCCGAAGATGTCTCCGAGATCGTCACTGAGACGATTAAGGGGAAGAGGGTGGTTGAACGTCTGCTCTATGTGGATCCTGTTACAGGTGAAAAAGCCATTCACGAATCGGACATTCCCTTCTACAAGTATCAAGTTCGTAACATCATCGGAAATAATATAAAGATCGATTCCAAGAGCATCGAGGATTATCTGGCAATCGGAGGCTATTCAGCATTAGCCAAAGCCCTCTTCAAGATGAGGCCCGAACAGGTGTTGGAAGAGGTGAAGCGGTCGAACCTGAGAGGAAGGGGAGGAGGTGGTTTTCCTGCAGGAAGAAAGTGGGAAGAGTCTCGCAATGCCCCTGGCGACATCAAGTATGTGATCGTCAATGCGGACGAGGGCGACCCAGGTGCTTTTATGGATCGGGCGATCCTCGAAGGAAACCCACATTCCATCCTGGAGGGATTGATCATTGGGGGTTATGCGGTCGGCTCCCATGAAGGGTACATTTATGTACGGCAGGAGTATCCTCTGGCTGTAGAAAATGTCCTCATCGCAATCAGGCAGGCTGAGGCTTACGGGTTTTTGGGGAAAGATATCCTCGGCTCAAGTTTTGATTTCACGGTGAAGGTGCACCGAGGAGCAGGCGCTTTTGTGTCTGGAGAGTCGAGTGCCTTGATGACGGCAATAGAAGGCAAAGTGGGAGAGCCCAGGCCTAAGTATATCCACACGGCTGTCAAAGGTCTCTGGGAGCGTCCCAGCGTATTGAATAATGTCGAGACTTGGGCGAATGTACCCTTAATCATCAATAAAGGTGCAGAATGGTTTTCCCAATTTGGAGCAGAAGGAAGCAAAGGCACAAAGATATTCTCTCTGGTTGGAAAGATTAATAACACCGGTCTGGTAGAAGTGCCCATGGGCATTTCCCTGAGAGAGATCATTAACAAAGTGGGCGGTGGAATCCCGGGAGGAAAAAGGTTTAAGGCCGTGCAGACCGGAGGCCCATCCGGAGGATGTATCCCTGAAGAACTATTGGATCTTAAGGTCGATTTTGACGAGCTCACCAAAGCCGGCTCCATGATGGGCTCTGGTGGGATGATTGTGATGGATGAGGATACCTGCATGGTGGATGTGGCCAGGTACTTCCTAAACTTTCTCAGTGATGAGTCGTGTGGTAAATGTGTCCCCTGCCGTGAAGGGATCCGGCAGATGCTTAAGATTCTGACAAATATTAGCAAAGGAAAAGGAAGAGAGGGAGATATCGAGCTTCTGGAGGAGCTTTCCGTGACAGCCCAAGACGCCTCGCTCTGTGCTCTGGGTAAGAGCGCTCCGAATCCAGTGCTCAGCACGATACGCTACTTCAGGGATGAGTATGAGGCGCATATCCGCGATAAGAGATGCCCGGCCTATGTGTGCAAGGATATGGTTTCGTACTATATTGACCCGGAGAAATGCCAGGCCTGCATGATCTGTCTTCAGAAATGTCCTGCTGAAGCGATTGAAGGCGGCAAGAAGAAGATTCATGTCATTGACCAGGAGAAATGCACCCGCTGCAAGACCTGCTTCGAAGTCTGTCCGCCGCGCTTTGGTGCGGTGAAAAGGGTTTCTGGGGAGACTGTTCCACCTCCGATTCCTGAAGAAAGAAGAATGATTGTGAGAGAGTGAAAGATGAGTGAGATCCTTTTACAGATTGATGGAAGAGAAGTCACGGCAAAAGAGGGGATGACCATTCTGGAAGCAGCCCAACAGGCTGGAATCTTTATTCCTACTCTTTGTCACCACGAAAAATTGGATGCCTATGGAGCCTGTCGAATCTGCACCGTTGAGATCGAGAAACGCGGCTGGACACAGTATGTGGCAGCCTGCCTCTATCCCGTTGAAAAGGATCTGGTGGTGCGAACCCGGTCTGAAAAGGTGGATCAGATTCG
>CAKZKY010000232.1 GCA_937124575.1 uncultured Pseudomonadota bacterium
ATGAAGATGAGTAAATCTTTCCTCGAATCCGATTTGGCTTCCCTCTTAAATAGCCAGCCTAAGAGAGGAATTTTGCTAAAGAGAGGGATACCTTCCGTCCCTTCGGTCTTCTCAATCGAATAGACGCCTGCAATCACCACCACGCCATTGTCTTTGACCAAGACCTCCGTAATGGCCTCCTTCTTATCAATGCTGGGCACGCCATCAACCGTCCGAGTCCAATCAGCAGCGTCTTTTTTGGCTTCGATCGTCAGTTTCACGTTTCCATCTCTGGTCACCAGAGGGGTCACCGTCAACTTTAAATTGGCTTCGACAAATTCAGTAGAGATGGCTCCGTCAGGTGTAATTTTTCGATAAGGAATCCTCAATCCCTGTTCGATCGAAGCCTTCTTATTATGAACTGTTGCAATCTTGGGGCTTGAGATGATCTTTACATCGCCTTTATTTTCATGTGCGGAAATGGCAATATCCAACTGTCTCAATCCATAGATGGAGGTAAGGAGGAATTCGATCACACCAGCTGTTCCTGCGCCTCCGGCGATGCCACCTTGAGCGATGGCTGGAAGGTCAACGACCCTGCTGGTTGCGGCACCCAAAGTTGTTCCGATCGTCGACCCTGGTGTTACACCGGGAGTGCTCGTGGCCGTTGCACCCCCTACAGTATACTCCCTTGTGGTCACTCCATGGTTGGTCTGTTTCGTATGGGCTTCAAAGCCCCAGGACACTCCCAACTCTCTCTGGAATCCCAAGCTGGCCTCAACGATCCTGGCTTCGATCAAAACCTGAGGCGTTTTCGTATCGAGCTCTTTTAACATACTTCGAACATCAGGAAATTTTTTGGGGACATCTCTAATGATCAATGTGTTGGTTCGATCATCCACCTTCACATCTCCCCGCTCGCTTAAGACCCCCTTGACCTGTGGGACGACATCCTTTGCCGTTGCATAGTTCAACGTGATGAGCTCGGTCACCATCTCTTCCAACTTCTCTTTGGCTTTGATCTCCTCTAACTGGGCCTTCTCCTCTTTTCGAAATGTATCGATTGGGGCAACTCGTATAATATTTGGAGTTATCTCTCTCTTTCCAAGTCCCCTCGTTTGTAAAATAATATCAAATGCCTGATCGGATGGCACATCAACCAATCGCATCGTGATATTCCCCGTCACATCATCGGCCAGAATAATATTCTTATCTTCCACTTCGGCAATCAATCGCAAAATATTCCTAATGTCCGCATCCTTAAAATCGAGTGAAATCTTCCTCGGTCCGACAGGCGCCTCCTCAACCTTTGGGGTAGGTGGAGCCTCCCTGGGGACCACAACCGGTGGAGATGGTTTTACTCTCGTCACCACTCTCTTCGGCTTTTCAATATCGAAAAAGAGGTTATTTCCTTCTTTCGTCGTTTCATAGGGCGTCTCTTCCCTCAATCGGAGCAATACCCGGATGTCGTTCTTCACATTTTTAATATCAATATAATTGATGGCGCTATCGAACTCGCTCGTATTCATTCCCTTCTGGAGGTGTTTTGGAGCAAAACCATTTTTGATATCGATGGCGATCGTCTTCTCCGAGATCCGATAGACTTCATATTGGGGATCCCCACTCAAGGTCATGGCGACTCGTGATTTGCCATCCATCTGTTTAAAATGAATCTCTCTTAAAGAGATTTTTCCTTTTACCGGTTTGGCTGAGGGATCCGCCTTTGCCACAGAAACCGCTTCAGGCAAAGCCTTTGTCGGGGTTTTTATCACATCCCCCCCTGCGGCATAACCACTCATGAGAAACGAGACGAAGAAAATGATAAAAACCATCCTCAAAAAATGAAAAGATTTCATGATTATTCCCCTTCTTCGATTTTGTGAAGGAATAGCGAAACTTCACTCTTCTTAAGTTGTCCCGAAGGCTCGAGATAGAATTCTTCCACAACGATCCGGTCCTTCAATATTTTCGTAACCTTCCCATCATTTCTCCCGATTTCGGTTCCCTTTTTAACAAAGTATCCTTTCTTTGCAACATCTTCAACCATGGCGATATTCCCTTCAGGTGTTGCAATAATGGCAACCAATTTCAACTGACTGAGATCATACTTTTGCAATGGGGTGAGCGGAGTCTTTCGGGCCCTCTCCTTCTCTTTGGCGGCGGGGGGTGTTTCTTGTATAAAGGGTTTAAATGGATCGGCTTTGCCTGTCGGTATGTACCGATATTCTGGTTCCGCCTTCTTCTCAGGCTCTTTTTTCTCCTCTACCTTGGCCACTTCCACTTTCTTTGGGGTCTCCTGCAGAGCTTTTGCTTTGGGCGGAGGAGAAACGGTTCCCCCACCACAGCTTGCCATAAAAAAGGCCAAACCGACAATCACCCACACCACGTTGAATCTATCTTTCTTTCTGATCTTCAAGGTCTTCTCCTTTTTCTCCTTGCTTTCAGTTGCCCTTTTCGTAAACTTTACAGCGGTGATAAAGAGCAGAAAATAAGATTCCTTTTGGCGAAAACGAGGGTTACTCTTCTTTCTTTTCGGGTTTCTTCTCTTCCGCCTTTTTGGGAATGAACCGGTACGTGTTGATGAGGCATGATGTTCTCAGCAGAATATCGGCCTCTCCTTCCTTAATATCCTTTCCTGCTTTGGGATCCTTAAACCGGCTCATGTTAAAGTCAACGACGTTGATAATTCTGGGAAGCTTGCTGATCTTATCAAAAAAGACCCCAACATTATGATATTTCCCCAAGATGACCAGATCGATTGGAACGATTGCATAGAATTCCTGAGCGGCCTCGGGTTTTGGCTTGAAGAGGGTGAATTCGAGATTCGATTCTTTGCCTAATCGGGAGATGCTCTTTAAAATTTCAGGGATCTCTTTCTCATTGGGAAGCTGGACCAACGCTTTCTCCAGATCAACGTTCAGCTTCGCAACCTGGCTCTTAAATTTTTCGTGATCCCTTGCGATCGCCTTCCCTTCATTCAACTCCTTCGTCAATTTATCCATGTCCGCTCTTAACTTCCTCATCTCATCTTGATGCGGACTGTAAAAGAGGTACCAATAGAGTATTACGATCACGAATAAGATCCCAATCAAGATTAAGATTTTTTTCGATGTCGGGAGCTTTAAAATCGAATCAACGGTTAAGGCCATCTTTTCCCCCTTAAGGTCAAAGTAAAATATTTAGATAAAGGTCATGGAAAACCCTGAATTTTGAACCATTAAGCAATATCACACGAGAGAATGAATTTTTTCAATTTTAGTCGACTCATCTCCACCTGTTCGCTTACAATCAATTCAATCGATTTGAACAGCTTCGAATTCCTTAAGTTGAGGATGAACTGGGCAATGGTCTCATCGTCCATTGCAACCCCTTGGATCTCCAGTTTCCCCCCTGTCTTATTCATCGACTCCACTTGGAGTTTCTCAGGCTTCTCAACACTGATTCCATCTAAGATTCTTACAGAAGTTTCCTTTCCTTTTCTTAATGACTCGATGATTTTCAGTTTATTCTCCAACGTTTTTTGAAACTCCTTAGCCTTTTCGAGCTCAGGAGCTAATGATTTATAGTAGGCCACTTCCTTTTTGGTCTGTGCGATCTGGGCTAACAGATCCTCTCTCTCTTTTCCCAACTTCCAGTTATGGGCAGCCAATAGGAGCAACAGGATCACCACGCAAAGAAGAAAAATCACCAACTCCTTCTTCACGACGGCTTTCTTCTTCTCTTTTTTCGTTATGAGTAGATTGATCTTGATCATCTATCCCCTACCTTTCGAGTGGCGAGTCCAACACCCACCGCCATCATGGGCCCGATCTCCCTTAAATACTCGATCTCAAAGTTCTTCTCGTTATACTCAATGTTCTTAAACGGATTGACGATTTCGACCGGTATACCGATATGCTGCTGTAAAACGATGTCGAACTCTCTGATCTTCGAACTGCCTCCGCTTAAATAGAGTTTGCTTATCTTTTCATAGGTCGTTGTGGATTGATAAAAATCGATGGAATTTCCAATTTCAACGGCCAGCGATTCGGAGGCTTCCCTCAAAACTTCCTGGACAATTGGACTGGAGGCTGGATCCAGCTTGCTCCCTACCTTAATCTTCTCCGCCTCCTCGTAATCAATATGGAGCTGTTTTTGGATCTCCTCGGTAATCTGGTTTCCGCCTTTAAAGATATCTCTCGTGAAGGCGGTCATATTGTTTTTGAGGATGTTCATATTGGTGATGCTGGCACCCACATCAACCAGCGCCACCGTCTCATCCTTTTCGACCTCATAATTCACAGAAAACATGTTCTCGATGGCAAAGGCATCCACATCGATGATGACCGGATTTAACCCAGCCTCGATAATGACGGAAACATAGTCGTTGATGATATCCTTTTTAGCGGCAACCAGAACCACATCCATCAATTCCGGGCTGGAAGGCGATGCGCCAAATATCTGAAAATCGAGGTTCACGTCGTTGATGTCGAAGGGGATGTATCGTTCCGCCTCCCAGTGAATCGACTCCTCCAATTCGGCTTCAGACATCGTCGGCAGGGATATCTTCTTTACGATTACCGAGTGGCCAGAGACAGAGGTGATGACGTCCTTGGTCTTGACCTTGGTGCTCTTGATCAATCCTCGGATCGTCTCAATGATGGTCACCGAGTCCATTAAGGCTCCATCCACAATCGCCTCTGGGGGCAATGGGGACATCCCCAAGTTTAGCAATTTATAACAACCCTTGCTCTCCCCCAGCTCAACCAACTTGATCGAACTGGACCCGATATCTAACCCGATCACTCCCTTTTTTCTTCCAAAGATCATATTCGCTATTCTCCATTTTGGGGTCGGTTAACTACTTAAATAAAAATTCTATTA
>CAKZKY010000233.1 GCA_937124575.1 uncultured Pseudomonadota bacterium
TGATTCTGTTCATTTTCATTGTCTTTGCCTGGTATCTTCCTGCTCTATTAAAAGGGGGGAGGGAATATTTTAATGAGACGATTCTGCTTCACACGGTTGACCGTTTCGCAAAAGGGTCGAGCCATATCCGGCCTTTTTACTACTACCTTTATAATTTTCCGGGTGATTATTTGCCCTGGGTCTTTTTTCTTCCGGCGGCCATCGCCTATGGGCTTTCCGGAAGGAAAACAGGTGTCAAGAAAGAGTTTCTTTTCCTGTTCGTATGGTTTGTGGTGATCTTCGTCTTTTTCTCTTTCTCAAAAGGCAAGAGGGGGCTTTATCTTTTACCTCTTTTCCCAGCGGTCTCTCTCATGGTGGGAAAATGGTGGGACGATTTTCTATCAGCCTCTATGAATCATTTTAATGACCGGTGGTTTTCAATTCCTCTATGGATATTTTCAGGATTGCTCCTTGGCCTGGGAGCAGGCATCCCCTGGATAGTTTTAAGGAAATTTCCATCCTACCTGTCTTACAGCCTTCCCATCGCTTTTCTTTTCGTCGGCGGAGGCATTGCTTTGTTTATTCTTTATCGGCTCAGGCATCGGGCGGCCATCTTCTTTCTTATCGTTGGGATAATGGGAGGTGGGTTCTTTTATACACAGAGGGTCGTTTTTCCAATCATCAACCCTTATAAATCCGCACGATTCATTTCGCAGGAAATCACCTCAAGGATTCAGCCTGGAGAAAAGCTGGCCATCTATGGAGATTTTGTAATCGCGCCTTATAGTTATTACACGGGGATGATACCCATTCTGGAGATAGAGAAGAGGGATGAGTTGATCCGCTTTCTCCAATCAGGGGAGAGGGTATTTTGCCTCCTTAAATTCAGGGATTATGCCCAATTTCAGACAATGGAAGACAGGCCGAGAGTGGAGTTGATCGCCCGGCGAAATGTCGGCGGCGATGATATGGTTTTAATTTCGAATAGGTAATATGGATTGATTAACCAATGACAAATGTCAAAGGTCAAAGTTCAAATCAAATCCAAAGTTCAAATGGTTGTGAAAAAAATCGTTTAACATTTAAACATGTTACCATTGATTTGACGTTTGGACTTTGACATTTGAAAAATTAAAACGTTATGAAACAACCTACAGATCAAACTGAACCCATTGAACTCTCTGTGGTGATCCCTGTCTTTAATGAGGAGGGAAACCTTCCCATCCTCATTCCGAGGTTGGTCAAGGTTTTAAATCCGCTCGGTTTATCTTATGAGATGATCTTCGTGGATGACGGGAGTTCGGATGGGAGTTTGAAGATCCTTAAAGAGGCAGCTTCCCAATATCCCCGTTTTCGGATTATCCGATTGAAAGAGAATCGAGGGTTGAGTACAGCACTGATTGCAGGGATGCGAGAGGTACGGGGAGAAAAGATTGTCACACTCGATTCCGACCTTCAGAACGATCCGGAGGATATCCCAAAACTTTTGGGGTATCTTGACCGATACGATATGGTCACCGGATGGCGGCAGAAAAGGGATGATCCCTGTTTGAAGCGGATTTCCTCAAAGATTGCCAACGTGGTTCGTAATTGGTTGAGCGGGGAGCAGATCCACGACAGTGCCTGCACATTGCGTGCTTTTAAAAAGGAATGTATTTATGAGATCCCTGTGTTTAATGGGATGCATCGATTTCTCTCGACCTTGGTGAAGATGCAGGGATATCGCGTGATTGAGATTCCGGTATTACACCATCCGAGAAAATTTGGGAAATCGAAGTATAATATACGAAATCGGGCCTTTCGGGCTCTGGTCGATCTTCTTGGTGTGAGATGGATGAAGAGCCGACAGATCAAATATGAGGTTGAGGAGAGGATTTGATATGGATTGGATCAAAGAAGTATTATCAAATTTTGTTCAACAGTATCCGAAATTTAAGATCGATTTCTGGCTCATCTTTGGATTCATCGGACAGGCCATGTTCACCATGCGGTTCCTCGTTCAATGGATTGCCTCCGAAAAGAGGAAGGAGAGTGTGATCCCTGTGGCTTTCTGGTATTTCAGTTTGATCGGCGGTTTGATTCTTCTATCCTATGCCGTTCATCAGATGGATCCGGTCTTCATCCTGGCCTATCTGCCGGGGAATTTTATCTACTTCAGGAATCTCTGGTTCATTTATAAGAAGAGAAAGGCGGCCAGCCCTGTGGTTCATATTAAGGGAACTGAAATCATATAAAGACATTTTATTGCGTTTTTACTGAAAAAACGTAGGAGCAATTCATGAGTAAAAAATTCCGAAGAATTCCATTATTCATCGGTGCCATTTTATTGATCGTTTTTGCAAAGCCTCATCCGACAGGGATCATTGTTGGTCTCTTCCTGATTTTTTTGGGAGAGGGAGTAAGAATATGGGCGGCAGGTCATCTCCAAAAAAATGAAGTCCTCACCGTGAGCGGACCCTATTCCTACGTAAAAAATCCGCTCTACATCGGTTCCATCCTCATCACGGCAGGATTTTGCATCCTGGCTGACAATGTCTATCTTCTGGCGGCCGCTATGTTCATGTTTTGCTTCCATTATATTCCCTATAAAAAGAGAGTAGAGGGAGATCGGCTCAAGAGAATCTTTGGGACCCAGTATGAGGATTATGATGAAAAGGTGCCAGAGTACCTTCCTCGATGGACTCCTTATTCGAGGGAGAAGGTTCCCTGGCGGTTTAAGAATTTTATCGAAAATAGCGAGGAAGGAATTCTCCTGATGATCATAGCAGGAATCATATTAATTCTGAGCAGACCCTTCTGGGGGTCAGTTTTTTAGGTTAAGGTTACGGTGACGAAGCCCGTTTCGGCTATCGGTTAGGGTTAAGTGTAAAGAATTAAAGACGAAAAACGTAGCCTTTAAATAACGATACGGGCTTCGTTGCCCTTACCTTTAGACTTGACCTTCTGATAAAGATGAATCGAAACGATATTGAGAAGAAATCTGTTTGTCTGGTGGAGGGAAGGTTCGGGAAACCTGACTTGAGCCGTATTGAGATAGATGGCCAGGCCTTCATGGTGAAAGATGTCCGAAGGAAAAATTTCTTCATACGGTGGACCCTGGGGCTCTGGTTGATCCAACAGGAATGGAAGATCTATTGCCGACTCATAGGAGTGAAAGGCATTCCCCAACCCGTAGGACGGATTGATCGCTTTGCCTTTGTCATGGAATTCATTCCGGGAGTCCCCATCGAGAGGGGAGAAACCATTCCCCCTTCCTTCTTTTCAGACCTTGATCAAGTGATTAAGGCAATCCACTCAAGAGGAGTGGTTCATATGGATCTTAGGCACAAAGGGAATATCCTTGTTTCTGAAAAAGGAGAGCCTTTTCTCATTGACTTCAACAGCGGTTTCTTTTTTAAAGAAGGGGGATTGCTTCATCGCTTATTCTTTCCTTTATTCAGATGGGTGGATTATGGTGGACTATTGAAATTAAAAGAGAGGGTTTCCCCATCCTCGATGACCCCCGAAGAAACCGATTTCCTAAAACGGTTTAATAGACTGCGAAGGCTCTGGATTTTCAACTAATCCACCTTTTTTATATTAGAGAGCTATCTCCCTCAAACAGTGGCATTTATCTGACGGATTCAACCATCTCCCCTTGGATCTCCAATAACGCTGTAAAATCTTGTTGAGAAGGGAGATCATTTATATTATAATAATTTCCATATCAAATAGAGAAATGGGCGGTCATGGTTAAGAAACAGGGCACAAGCTCCACCGCTTTAAAAGCATTAAGAACTCTCGATATTGTTGCCTCCTCTCAGTCAGATCTTTCCATCCAGGACGTGGCAGACCAACTTAAAACGGATAAAATCACGGCCTATCGAATGCTCATTACCCTTCATAATGCAGGATATCTCGTTAAAAACGAAGAAACAAAACGATACCGATTAAGCTACAAAGTGGTCTCCCTTTGCAGAAATCTCCTGGCCGAAAATGAGGTGACCAATTTAATCATGCGGACCCTGAAAGAACTATCCCAGAAAACCCAGGAGACGCTTCACTATTCTGTTTTGGACGGACATGAAGCGGTGTTGATCCACCGCGTTAAAGGAAGTCAGTTGGTAAATGTTGATTTCCAAATCGGTGACAGATCTCCTTTGCATTGCACCTCCATTGGGAAAGTTCTCTTAGCCTATCAAGAACCTGTCATCATCAATCAAGTAATTGACGCTGGGCTTCCCCGGTTTGCTCCGAATACCATCGTTGATCCAGAAGCCTTCAGGAAGGAGTTAAAAAAAATTAAGATAGAGGGCTTTGGATTGGATGATCATGAGTTTGCAGATAATATGCGTTGCATTGCCGTTCCGGTTTTCGAAAATGGAGGGGTTGTCCGCTCTGGCATCAGCATTTCCGGGCCGGATTCCCGACTTACTTTAGAGAAACTAAATGACTTGAAGGTTCCCTTAATGGAAGCCTCTTCCACCCTCTCGCGTCAACTTGGGGGAATTCCCTGATACGTATTCCGCCTGCCAATGCCCCTTAAGCCGTTTTTCTCATTTCCGATAAAATCGCCTGCCTGCCTTAACTTATAAATCACCAAATAAATCATCAAAAATTTACTTGACAAGGGAAGTTTTTTAATAAAATACAATTATTGTTATGTTATTTCAAATATAGATACATTAAAGATGTTTTACCTGGTCCCCGAAACCACCTTAATCCCCAGGTGGGATTGATCCCATTCGGTTCAGAGAAGGAGACGATATTATGAAAATGCTAATAGACAGTAAATGGGTTGATTCTTCTAACGGGAGTGTAGGTAAGATTGTAAACTCAGCAAACAATAGTGTCATTGATACGGTTCCTATGGCAACAGAATCCGATCTGAAAAAAGCTGTCAAAGCGGCTCAGGATGCGAAGATTAGAATGGCGAAATTGCCAGCCCATGAACGGGCTTCTATCCTATTCCGTTGCGCGGATGTTATGGAAAAAAGGCGGGATGAACTCTCTTCACTGCTTGCCAGTGAAAACGGGAAGCCCATTCGGCAGACACGGGAAGAACTAGCCGCGGCCATCAGGATATTCCGAGGATTTGGAGAAGAAGGAAAACGGCTCTTCGGCAAGAGTATGTCCTTGGATATGGTTCCCGGGATGGAGCGCCATTTCGCGTTCACCATCCGAAGACCTGTCGGGGTTGTGGCCGCCATAGTCCCTTTCAACTACCCTGTGGAGCTTTATGCACATAAAGCGGCGGCAGCGTTGGCTGCTGGAAACTCAGTAATCGTTAAACCGCCAAGCGATTGTCCTCTGACACTGTTACGAATTGCAGAAATCCTTGAGGAGGTTGGTGTTCCGCGGGCAGCGCATCAAGTTGTCACCGGAACAGGGCAGGTCGTTGGAGAACTACTGGCCACAGAAGAGGGGGTTGATCTTATTTCATTGACCGGAAGCACTGCGGCAGGGCAGAGGATTTCCATGCTGGCTGCGGGGACGCTTAAAAAAGTCCATCTTGAATTGGGAGGAAGCGACGCCACTATTGTCTGTTCTGATGCGGACCTGAATGAAGCGGCGGAATCGGTCATTTTAGGGAGACTTGCCCGAGGGAATGGACAAATTTGTTGTGCGGTGAAGAGGGTATTTGTAGATGAAGCGGTTCATGACGAGTTTATTGAAATCCTATCGGATAAAACAAAAAAGTTGATTGTGGGAGACCCCCTTGACGAACAGACGGACGTGGGACCGTTGATCACTGAAAGCGCTGCCAGAGAGGTGGAGAATGACATTCTGGATGCGGTCAACAGAGGAGCCAGGCTTCGGGCTGGCGGAGAACGGCGGGGCGCTTTCGTCGATCCCACGGTATTGGAGAAAGTTCCTCTCGAAGCAAAGGTGATGAGAGAAGAGAACTTCGGCCCTGTCGTGCCGGTTGTATCATTTCGTCATTTGGATGAAGTGATATCGCTTGCCAACAGTACCCCATATGGCCTTCAGTCATCGGTCTTCACGAACAACATAACCACGGCCCTTGATATGGTCTATCGGCTTGATGTGGGGGGAGTCATTGTGAACTGGTCCAGCGCCGTAAGAGTGGAAAACCTGCCTTTCGGCGGCGTGAAGATGAGCGGACATGGCAGAGAAAGCATTCACGACACACTTCTTGAAATGACCGAACAGAAAACGGTCATTCTCTACAACGCTCTGTCTGTATTCAATGGAACGGACCGATAACCGTGCGGTTTACATTGAAAGACACAACATGCACTTAAATCGTATGGAAACAGCAGAATACCTGATGATGAAGGGCATCAGCAAGAGCTACGACGGTACGCGAGCATTAAGTAACGTAGATTTCTCAGCCGAGCGCGGCGAAGTGCACGCTATTGTCGGAGAGAATGGGGCTGGCAAAAGCACTCTGGTCAAAATCCTGACCGGAGCGGTCCAGGCAGATGCTGGCGAGGTCCTGCTCGATGGTATGTCGCAGACCATCGACAGTCCTTTGCGGGGGCAACAGCTCGGAATTCGCATGGTACACCAGCATGTCAGCCTGGTTCCTCATTTGACTGTTACCGAAAACATTCTCCTTGGCAATATGCCTTCGGCCAAACTTAAAGGGTGGATCAGCTGGTCTGCCGCACACCGCAAGGCACAAGAGATCCTCGAGGATATCGGTTTTAAAAGAATCAATGTGCGGAAGTTGGTTTCCCACTTAAGCGCATCCCAACAGCAGATTGTGGAGATCGCCAAGGCGGTAGCCGTCAAGCCACAGGTTCTGATCATGGATGAGCCTTCTGCTGTTCCTTCACAGGAGGAGCTGAAACATCTTTTTGCCCTGATCAGAAAGCTTAAGGAGAAATCGGCATTGATCCTTTATATTTCTCATCGGTTAGATGAAGTCTTTGAGATCGCCGACCGGGTTACAGTGCTCAAGGATGGGATTCTTGTTGGCACGGTGAACCCTCAGGATACGGATAAAAGGTCCTTGATCAAAATGATGGTCGGTCGGACTCTCGATGAGATTTTTCCGCAACGGCCGGTCAGGACTGGAGCAGAAATCCTGAGATTAAACGGTTTAAGCCTGATGGGGTCTTTTGAAAACATCTCTTTCTCCGTAGCCCAAGGGGAGATCGTCGGTCTATATGGGCTGATTGGGAGCGGTCGCACGGAGGTCGCCCGTTGTATCTTTGGCGCCGAGCAACCCACCTCAGGCGAGATTCGTCTGAGCGGACAAGTGGTTCGTCTCCGATCTCCACACGACGCCTTGAAAGCAGGTATTGCCATGTTGACTGAGGATCGTATAAGGGATGGTCTGGTTCTGTTTCTCTCGATCCGGGACAATGTCAGCTTAGCCAATTTTGGATTGATGAGTCGCTGGGGCATCTTACACCGGAGTCGGCAGAACTCCCTGGTCCAGTCTAAGTCACAGGAGCTAAATATCCGCCCTTCAAGGATTGATAGGCCGGTCCGGACGCTCAGCGGAGGCAATCAGCAAAAAGTTGTATTGGCCAAATGGCTTCTTGCCCGGGCCAAGTTGCTCATCCTGGATGAACCCACCCGGGGCGTGGATGTTGCCACCAAGCAAGAGATCTACAGCATCATCAAGGGGCTGGCCGAAAGCGGAATGGGCATCCTCTTAATATCCTCAGAAATGCCGGAGATCCTGGGTATGAGCGACAGGGTTCTGGTTATGCGCGAGGGTCAGTTGGCGGGCGAATTTTTAAGACAAGAAGCCACGGAACAGAACCTGCTTGCCTGTGCTGCCGGAGTCGTCGAAAAATCGAGAGATGAGTAATCCCCTTACAAAGTCTTCGACTTACTAACGGGATAGCTCACACGAGGCTTTGATCCTTTTGTTCGCTCGAAAGGAGTTTCATCTTCATCCCCGCTGTGAAACGGCGGGGGGTCTAACGAGGTAAACATGTCAACGGATATTTCAACGAAGAAGAGGGGAGCACCCGCTTACTTTTCTTACCTCCGAGAAAA
>CAKZKY010000234.1 GCA_937124575.1 uncultured Pseudomonadota bacterium
TTCTTCTTGGGTAAGTCCTTTAATTAACCTAAATTCTTTAATTTTTTCACCAGGTTGCATAATATCTTAATTTAAGCAAAAAAAATACTTGACAAATAGCATATTTTAGTATATTAATTCGCCCATGAACACGAACCATTTGGATATCAGAATCAAGTTATTAAAAAAAGGATACAGTCTCGCCGATGTTGCTCGCAAATGCGATGAATCCAGACAAATGGTCTATGTCGCACTCACCACAAAAGGAAAAAAAAGAGGCCGCTATATTAAAATCCGGAGAACTATTGCCGAAATCATTGGGAAGCCCCCGGAGCGGCTATGGCCAAAAACCTTTAGAAAGGCGGCGTGATTTGATTTCGAGATTCGGATTTAAATTTTCGGATCTTTTTGTTTCCATAACATTGGCGAAGATTGATGAGTAGAAGCAGAGACTCTCAGAGAAAGAAAGAGCGATCAAGACGATTTTGATCGGGGCGAGAAAGTAGTTCAAGATTCAAAATTCAAAATTCAAGATTCAAGATGGGGAAATTGGTGGATACCAAAGAGGCGGCGAGGATTTTCGGGGTTACGCCGAGGGCGATACGGAAATGGTTCAAGACGGGGAGGCTTAAAGGCGAAATCAAAAAAGCATGGAGGAAAAAAGATAAATTATTTATTTGGGTCGAGAATGAAATTCAAAATTCGGGATCCAAGATTCAACATAATGAAATTCAAATTGAAGAAAAAACCTTCAAAGATGAAGAAAATATCTGCAATTTGGGGGTTTCGGTGGGGACACGGCGCGTGTATCGGGGGGAGCCGGGCGCGAATATTGTGACGCCGATCATCAACGGGGAGCCGGTGATCTGGCCGAACGGGATTCCTACTGCAAGCGAACCTGGAGAAAAGAACGAAACGGAGAACCTGCCGGCAACAACAGTTTCTCCAAATATTATCGCATTATCCAATAAAGATAATAAGGTTGTTTCGGAGAAGGCGATGAAGGTGGCGAATCTTCGATTTGCCTTGATTAAGAAATTTAACGAGGAGCTCGAAAGAAAGGACCCCAATCTTCCGCTTTTTAAGAATGGGAATAAGCCATCCAAAACAAAAAAGATTCAAAAATTTCTCGAACTTTATAACTCCGGATCTTTTCTCCCTGATATCTTCTCTGAGATCAAAGAGATATCGCGCTCCACCTTATATAATTGGCTCCGGCTTTACGATCAGGCCGGGTTAAATGGGCTTATCCCGGCATATGGCAATCAGAGCGCCTTTAAGAAGATTACCGCAGCCGAGCAGCAGTTTCTACGGCAATATCTCCTTAATCAAAACAAACCCAAAATTCAGGATGCGATCCGCAAGTGCAAATATATTCTCGGCGAAAAGTCTCCGTCCAGCCCGGCGACGCTCCGAAGGTATGTCAACTGGTTTAAAAATGAATATCACGACGTCTGGACGCTTGAACGGGAAGGGCAGAAGGCGTGGAACGATAAGGTTGCGCCATACGCAACCCGCGCCTGGTGGACCCTCCGTGTCGGTGAAATCCTGGTCGGTGATGGACACAAGCTAAATTTCAAGGTCATCAATCCGCATACCGGAAAGCCATGCAGGGCAACGCTAATTATGTTCTGGGACTGGTATTCATCTTATCCGGTTGGGTGGGAGGTGATGCTGACCGAGAATGTGCAGTGCGTTGCCACGGCGCTCCGGAATTCCATTATCGAGCTGGGCCGCACTCCTGACAATGTCTACCTCGATAATGGAAAGGCTTTCAGGGCCAAATGTTTTACTAAGGGGGTTGTTCTTGAAGAGTCGGAGATCCCCGGTATGTTTGCCCGGCTTGGGATCAATGTCATCTGGGCGATGAAGTATAATGCCCAGGCAAAACCGGTCGAACGGATTTTCGGCGTGCTTGAATGGTTGGAGCGCGAGATTCCATCTTATGTCGGCGCAAATATAGGTGATAAACCCGCCAACATGCTTCCGAACGAACCCAGGGCAAAGAAACTCCGTGGCGATTTTACGCCGAAGCTTGAGCAGGTCAATGACCTGATCCGACAGTGGAGAGATTTTTATGTTGTGCAGCCACTGCGCGGGCGGCAGGGCAAAACCGCTCGGGAGCTTTTCGATCCAGGCCGCGGGCCAGGAGTCGATCCGAAGGCGCTCTGTTACCTGATGATGAAGGGTGAGGTAAAAGGAGTGCGCCGAGGCAGGCTCACATTTAATGGATACGATTATACCGGCGAATGTCTCTATGGGATCAGGCCGCAAAAGGTCTTTGTGAGATACTCTCTTTCGGATCGTTCCCAAATTTATGTTTTCGACATGCAGGAGCGGTTCTTGGGCGTTGTCACGCCGGTTGAGGCCACCGCACCGAGAGATCACGAGGCGGCCAGGCGGATTGTGTCGGAGAGGCGGCGGCTTTTGCGCCAGACAAAGATGCTCGGAAATCTTGCGAAGACGGCCTCTTCCGAGACGATTGATTTGGCTTTAAAAAGAGAACCTGCGCTGGTCGATTTTATTCAGAAGGAGGAGGCGAAGAAATATCCGGAGAAGATCACGCCGTTTGTGAAAGGCCAGGAGCAGGTTGAAGTTCAGAGTTTAGAGTCCGGAGAAGATAAGGACAAAATCCAAGATCCAAACGAAAGGCCCTTCTTTTATACCGATTATGATAAGTTCGTCTGGTTGATGAAACAGCCTTTTATTGGGCCAGAAGACCAGGCATACCTCGATGATCTTATGGAACGAACTCCTATATATAAGGAAGCGATCAAGGATTATAGGGGGGACATATGAAAAATATATTTGTGAACACAAAAAGCGTCATGAAGTTGCACGACGGGATAAGCAATATCAATCATAAACTGAAGGGCGTGGAGCGAATGCTCCTTGTTACAGGAGAGCCGGGCCTTGGCAAAACCGAGGCGGCAATTCATTATGCGGCGCAAAACGGCGCGATCATGATCCGCACGCTTCAGCTCATGACCGGTCCTTGGCTTTTGCGCGAGATCGTCAAGGAGCTGGGCGCGGCCCCGGAGAGGAGGATTTCAGACATCTTTGATCAGATTGTTGATCTCCAAAAGACAAAACCCAGGACGATTATCCTTGATGAGGTTGATCGGTTTGCGGAAAAGACCGAGATCCTCGAGACCATACGCGACATCCATGATGTCTGCCGGTGCCCCATTGTCTTTATCGGCGAGGAGATGGCCGATAAGAAGCTGATGCGCTACCGCAGGCTTTACCGACGTTTCGTCGATGTGATCCGTTTTGAAAAGCTTGACCGCGAGGGGGTTGAGCAATTTATAAAAAAGGTTTCCGATGTGAAGTTTGAGAGTGAGGCCATTGACCGTGTCTTGAATGAGAGCGGCGGAAAGATTTCGGAAATTATCACTCTTATCCACCGGGCCGAGGCTATATCAAGAACCAATCCAGACAAACCAATTGGGGTCAAGGAGATATGGAAAGGTTAAAAATCATCGGAGAAGTTGTTCTTGGGGAGCGGGGATATTTTACGGTGGGGAAGATTGCCCGCGAGACCGGAATCCCTGCAGCTGATGTGCGTGTTGTGCTTGACAGGCTCTTCCGTGCCGGACTTCTTCTGCGCCTAAAGATCGATCCGCAGTTTGCCACATTGCGGGGGCGCCCGCCCGCGAAATTTCTTTACCAGAAAAAAAATAAGCACAATTTCGCCGAGAAGATCGCTCCAAAACTTAAAGAAAATACCGCGCTTGACCGGGCCTGGTCAGTTATCCGGAACAAATCGAGACTCGAGGGCTCGTTTACAGTGAAAGATGTCATAACCCTTGGAGAAGTGGGACGGGAGAATGCGCGGTGGTTTATAAAAAATCTCCGCAGGGCCGGAGTTATTGCCCGGCGGGGTTACCGGGAATGGATTCTGGTTAAGGATCCGGGGCCCAAAAGGCCGTATGTTTCAAAAAAGATTCAAGATTGAGGGGGTGAGATTATGCCGAGAAAGAATTGTAATGCGCGGCGGATTTACAGGCCTGAGGATTATTTTTATGGACATATTCCACGGGGCCGCCATTTCAGCCAGATTAAAACGGCCGGGGAGTCGATTGTGAGAGAACATAGAGAAACGATGAACGATGAACGAAGAACGATGAACGAAAAACCCCGGAGCACTTTTCAGCCCTACCGGATTTTGCCGCAACCGCAACCAAGTTTTCTAAAAATAGTCTTTAACCGGATTAACTGGCCGAGGTTGATTGATATTGCCTTCGCCGGGCTGGCGATCCTGGCCATTGTGGCCATCATCGGCATTATTTTTTTCGGGCCAGCGCCAACGAAGGAGATTTTGAGATGAGCGAAGATGAAAGATATTATCTGCCCTGTCCGCAGCGAAAAGACCGGGCGAAGGTGCCACTGACCGTCTGCCACAAAAAAAAGTGCATGTGGCTGGCCTCAGATAAAGGACGGTTTCGGTGCGATTATGGAGATATGTCTAAAATTCTTAAAAAACGTGTATCGCGCATAGAGAGGGACGGCGTGATATGAGATGCATCTGTGTCTATTGTGGGATTCTTTATCACATCAAAGAGCCATACGACAACGATGCCGTGACGCACGGCAACTGCGATGAGTGCGACCGGATCGAGAAGTATAATCTTGAACTGTATCTCGCCAAGGAAGGGGCCGCATTATCTGTAAAGGCATGAAAGAAAATGATCGATGAACCCCTGAACAAACTGGAGGCAGATATTCTGCGGGCGCTTGATGATCGGCGGGGACGGAACAACGCCATCGGCAGGGCCGAGCTTGTAAGGAAGATAAATGATATGTGTCCCTTATTTCCGGTTTCGGAAAGAACCATTCGGAAGACGATCAAGCATCTGGTTGAGAGGCACGGCGAATGGATCGGCAGCTGCAGGGACGGATATTTCATAATCCAGACCCAGGAAGAGCTGACCAATGCGTGCAAGTATTATCACGGCTATGCGCTGAGCCTGCTCCACGTGGAGGCGAGGCTTCGCAAGGTGAGCCTGCCTGCGCTGATCGGGCAACTGCAAATTGAATTCAAAACTTAAGATTCAAATTCAAAATTTAAAAATGGAGGAGATATGAAGAGAGCATTAAAAAAGATGCTGGCCACACCGGCGCCGGAGACCAGGATTATTTCATCGTGGGAGGAGGTTGATCAATACCTGCGGCGGATTGGAGAGATTGATATCGCTATCGCGATGATTGAGGGAAACATGACGCTCCAGATCAATGAGATCCGCGCTAAGTATGAGGCGGAGGCTGAGCCCCTGCGCCATGAGCGGCTCACACTCGAGGCCGCGATTGCGGCGTTTGTGGAGGACCATAAGGAGGAGTTCGCCAAAACGAGATCGAAGGAATTAACCTTTGGGGTTGTTGCATTCCGGATCGTGAAAAAGATCGTCATCCGCTCGATCAAGGCGACAATTGCGGCCATGCACGCACTCCACCTGGAGCAGTATATCCGCACTATCGAGGAGCCCGACAAAGAGTTGATGGCCGACCTCGATGATAATACGCTTTCCAAGATCGGGGCGGTTCGCAAAGTCGAAGATAGACTCCGGATCGAACCGAATTTGGAGAAGATTAAGGAAGCGGCGTAGTGGACGATGAGCGATGGACGATGGACGATGGACGATGAACATTCGAGATATAGGGGGTAAAGATGAGAGTCGATAAATACTTTGAGTTTATGGAAAAAGCCATTTACGGAACAAGATGCGTTAGGTTACAGCGTGAGGAACAATTTGGAAAGAGATATAGGCTTCAAGGGAAAGGTTTGGAATGCCCAAATTGCAAGGTTGGATTCACTGGGAGGAAGTCTGGGAAAAACGTTTGCCCAGCTTGTGAGTATGAATTCAGGGTCTAACGTGTCCATTCAGTGGCCAGTGGTTATGCGAAAGGGGGTTTTATATGTATTACATTTTAGATGGACACAAAGTAGTCGCAACCGAAGATTTCTTAGAGTGGGGGAATTGGTTTAGAAAAGCTGACCGCCATGTTGGGGATGAGACAAGAGATGGCGTTCGGGTGAGCACGGTATTTTTAAGCTTAAATCATTCATCCGGGGAAGGGCCTCCATTGCTTTTTGAAACGATGGTTTTTGGCGGTGAGCATGACGGAGATATGGATAGATATTCAACCTGGGAGGAGGCCGAGCAAGGGCACAAGAGAATGTGTGAAATTGTATTCGCAAAAGAGAGCCAGAGAAATGATAGCGAGAATCGGAGATAGGAGTAAAGATGCCGGCGAGGCAGTTGTTCCTCATAAAGTCGAAAGGTAGGTAAGTTGATAATACAAGGTCATGCCTTAACTGAATTAAAAAAGATTCCTTCTGAATCAATTCATTGTGTAATCACATCTCCACCTTATTGGGGCTTAAGAAAATATGATATTCCTGATGTGATTTGGGATGGTAAAGACGAATGTAAGCATGAATGGGGGAATGAATTAAAAGTAATAGGAAATGAATATCGAAATCATTTAAACCCCAAAAAGTTCTGGCCATCAAGCATAAAAATATCAGAAAAAAATAATGCCTCAAGTGGTTGTTTCTGCCTCTACTGTTCCGCTTGGCGGGGTCAGTTAGGACTTGAACCCACACCTGATTTATACGTTAAGCATTTGGTTGAGATATTTAGAGAGGTCAGAAGGGTATTGCGGAAAGATGGGATAATGTTTCTGATTTTGGGGGATACTTATTATAGATCAGGACGCGGAACGAATGATTACAGAACAGGGGCGTCGCGGTCAATAAATAAATCAGACGTAATGTTTACAAAACATCCTCCGCAAAAGAAAAAGATAGCGGGGCTCAAACCTAAAGACCTCGTTGGTATTCCCTGGACGGTTGCCTTTGCTCTGAGGGATGATGGTTGGTATCTTAGATCAGAAATTATCTGGCATAAGCCTAATGCCTCGCCTGAGAACGTAAAAGATAGACCAACAAGAGCACATGAACAGATTTTTTTACTTACAAAGAACAAAAATTATTATTTTGACCAAGAAGCTGTAAAGGAGAAAAGTGTTCACCCAGAATCTTTTAGTGGTATACGTCCAAGAGACCCAAGCAAAATGGCTTTTTTAGATCCTCAACATTATAGATTTCGCGGAAACATTGGAAAGGACGGAAAATTGGGGTTCAGCGGTCGAGTTTACCCACTTCGTAACATCCGCACCGTCTGGACTTTCGGCACTCAATCTCATCGTGAAGCTCATTTCGCAACCTTCCCTGAAAAATTAGTTGAACCAATGATTAAAGCAGGCACATCCGAACAAGGGTGTTGCCCAAAATGTGGCAGTAATTGGGTAAGGATTTTGAGGGGAAGGCCAGCAATAACTCTTGGTTGGCAACCGACATGTGAATGTTTACCACATGAACCTATCCCATGCACAGTCCTTGATCCATTTGCGGGAAGCGGGACCGTTTTAAGGGTCGCAAAGATGTTGAATCGCAATTTTATTGGAATTGATTTAGGATATCAGGAACTTCAAAAGAAAAGAATCAAAATACAAAAGAAATTGAAGGCAATCTAAGCGCTGGATGCCAATTCCTGCGCCAGCGAGAATCGGAGATAGGAGTAAAGATGCCGGCGAGACAGTTGTTGGCTAAAATTCATATTGCGAAAAAGGAACTGGCGCTTGACGAGGAGACCTACCGGGAAATTCTCAATTCTCAATTCGGAGTTCGGAGTTCGGCGAGCCTCGATAATACAAAAGCCCTCAGGTTAATTCGGTATTTCGAGGAGAAAGGTTGGCAGCCGAAATCGAAGCCCAAAAAATATGATGATCAGCGAGGCGATATCTATTCTGCCACGCCGAAACAGAAGCGATTGATCGAGGCGCTCTGGCATAACGTCTACAGGGGCAACGATGAGACAAAACATCTTAGGCAATTTTTATGGAATCATTTCAAGGTGTCGGACATACGATTCCTTGACAAGGATAAAGCGCACATGGCGATTGAGGCGCTTAAGAAGATGAATTCAAAAATTTAAGATTCAAAATTCAAAAATTTAAAGTTTAAAATTTAAAAAATTTAAGATTCAAGTTTTGAAAATGCGCAAGAAGAAGACGAAAAAACATAAAAAAAGAGATCAAACCATCAAAGAAGAGAGGATCGAACGCAAATGCTTGAATTGCGATAATAAGTTTGTGGCCAAAGGAAGGTTTAACCGGCTGTGTCCGGCGTGCACTAAACTGAACTGGTATAAACGGAGAATTTTTTCCGGAATATATCAGGACGGAATTTATTTATGAAGAAAAGCAGGCGGATGAGGGAGGCGAGAGAATGCTGGTTGTGCGGAGAGGAATATTTCCCCAACAATCCACGCCAGAAATACTGCGCGGAATGCTCGCCGAACATCACGCAACTTGACGCTGTCTATCCGCGGCTTAAGGCGGCGGCAGACGCCTCTGGTAACCCGAAGATCTGGACAGCGGAACAATATGATCAGAATTTTTTAAAGACATTGATCCCGTTAAAATGATATAATGGTCTGGGCAAATAGTTCCGGGAAGGAGGAATGAGATGAAAAATTTAATTTTATTTGTGTTACTATTTTTTTTAGCGGGATGCGCTATGGAGCAATGGACAAGGCCTGATACAACGTTCGGACAAAAGTTCAGAGACGAGGCGGACTGCCGGAAGTATGCAAATATGAGAATGGGGTATGGCCCCAACCGGTTGATCATTTTGGGTCCCCGAAAATCAGATACATTCAGCTATTTTTTTTTCGAATGCATGGAAGCAAAAGGTTATAAATTCGCAGGGACAACCGATTTTCCATTTTAGAGATGATACTGGAAGAGGCCAAGAGGATCTGTGAGGAGATCATTGAGAAGTACGGGCACTACTGCGACTATCACGAGGAGTCGCGCCCCGCGTGGGCGCG
>CAKZKY010000235.1 GCA_937124575.1 uncultured Pseudomonadota bacterium
ATCAGTAATTCGAGATGACCTGCAAAAGAAGGGGTGCCCAACAGAGGAGGTCGGATCAGGGTCGTATAAAACCTGATCTCATAGGAAAGGACCCAGGCCAGCGAAAGGATAAGAAGGTCTGAAATGATAAATAGCGATTTAAAAAATCCAGCATGCTTTTTTAGCATCTCAAATCCATCTTCTCAAAAATGGTTTGTTTTATCCTCTCTTTAAATGCTTCCCGATCCCACTGAAAAGCGTGGTTTCGAATCGCTTTCGGATCGAATTCCTTTTCAATATGGAGGAACCGTTCAACTCCCGCCATGAGAGAATCCGGCCTCGGTTCATAAAAAAATAGGCCTGTTGGCCGATCGTTCCCTGAACGAGTTGGGTGATCGTCAGAGAGGACCGTTTCAAGCGCCCCTCCCTTACCAAAAGCAATCACGGGCCTCCCGCTGGCCATCGCTTCTAATGGGACGATCCCAAAATCTTCTTCTCCAGGAAAGATCAGTGCCCGACATCTCGAGTAGGCCTCCGCCACCACTTGATCCGGTTGCCAACCAAGAAATTTAATATTCGAGTTCGCTATCGACTTAAGCCTCTTCTCCTCAGGCCCGGAACCGATGATTCGGAGCGGATACCCCAGCCGATTAAAGGCCTCAATGGCCAGATCAACCCTTTTATAAGGGACCAGGGATGAGACGAGGAGAAAAAAATCCTCTCTTCGGTCCGAAAGGCTGAATCGCCGTGTCTCCACTGGAGGATGGAGGACCTCGGCCTCTCGGCGATAATATTTTTTAACCCGGTTCTTCACGTGGTTTGAGATGCAGATAAAATGGTCAACCCTCTGGCTCGAGATCGCATCCCACATCCTTAAATAGTGGATGACAAGAGGGATCATTCTGCTCTTGCTCTTTCCAAAATATTCCCCGTAAAGATCCCAAGCATATCGCATAGGCGTGAGAAGATAGGAGATATGAATTCCATTGGGCGGTGGAATGATTCCTTTGGCCACACAATGGCTGCAACTGAGGATCAGATCGTATCCCCTTAGATCGAAACGCTCAACAGCCATTGGAAATAGGGGAAGGTAGATTCGATAACCCGTTCTGGAAAAAGGGAGATGTTGAATGAAGGAGGTCCGGATCTTCATCCTCTCAATGCCAGGGGAAACCGCTCCCTGTAAATGGAGCAGAGTGTAGAGATCGGCCTGTGGAAAAATCTCACAGAAGACCTCGAGACACCGCTCCCCGCCCCTCATCCCGGTCAACCAGTCATGGACGATGGCCACTCTCATATATCCGGAACCTATCCTTTTAAGAGATTAAGATCGTGTTCGACCATCTCTTGGACAAGGGTCTCAAATCGGTAATGATGATCCCAACCGAGTTTTGACTTCGCTTTGGACGGATCAGCAATCAGGTGAAAGATTTCAGCCGGCCGATAGAATCTCTCGTCTTGTACGATGTAGTTTCGGTAATCCAATCCCAGATGCCCAAAGGCGATCTCTGCAAACTCCCTTACTGAATGGCTCTCTCCTGTTCCAACCACATAGTCGTCCGGGGCTTCAGCCTGCAACATCATCCACATGGCCTTCACGTAATCCTTAGCATGACCCCAGTCTCTTCGTGCATCGAGGTTACCGAGCCGCAGTTCCTTGGCTAGCCCAAGCTTGATCTTTGCGGCCCGAGATGAAATTTTTCGGGTCACAAACTCAAAGCCCCTGCGTGGAGACTCGTGGTTAAAGAGGATTCCATTGACGGCAAACAGACCGTAGGCCTCTCGGTAATTTCTCACCAGATGGTATCCGGTCAATTTCGAGATCCCGTAAGCCGAACGCGGCTTAAATCGGGTGCGCTCGTTCTGGGGCGACTCCTCCGCATTGCCAAACATCTCACTCGAGGCCGCAAAATAGAACCGACAGGTGGGAACCAATTGTTTAACCGCCGAAAGAATATGATGGGTCCCATTGATGTTCGTCATCAGGGTTGTAAACTCATCTTCAAACGAATAGGCCACAAAACTCTGGGCGGCGAGATGGTAGCACTCTTCGGGCATGACCTCCCTTACCACATTGAATATACTCGGATAGCTCTCCACAGACCCTGGATGGATTACAATTCGGTCCAGGATATGTGTAATCCGCGACATCCGATGTTCAGGGTCTTCAATGGCAGAGCGTCTGACAATGCCGTGGACCTCATAGCCTTTTTCGATAAGAAATTCTGCGAGATAACTGCCATCCTGCCCCGTGATACCGGTAATCAGTGCTTTCTTCATCGATTTTCCCCTTTTGCTTAAAAAATAAAGTGGTTCTTCCGGGTATTGAGTGGGTAACCTCCCCTTATGTTAAGGGGAGGTGGGGAGGGGTTATCTTATTTCAGGTG
>CAKZKY010000236.1 GCA_937124575.1 uncultured Pseudomonadota bacterium
GAGGTGGACGATGAAGTGTCAGTGAAAACCCCTGGCGGCACAAAAAAATATACCATCCTGAACATCACCTGATTTTTCTATCACCTCTTCTCCTTTTTCCCCCACATGTCAAACTATTTATTGATCCGCTTCTCCAGATAGTTTAGAATTAGGTTTGGAGGCACATAAATGAAAAGATTATTTTTATGGGGTCTTTTATTTTGGATTCTCCTCCTTAGTGGATGCGCCCATGTCATCTCAAAGGATTTGAGAGCCCAATCTGACGCTTCCCTTTCGTTAAGCCAAGTTCTCAAAGATCCGAATGCTTTCAAAGGGAAGATGGTGATATGGGGTGGAGAAATTATTGAAACGGTGAATCAAAAGGATGCGACCACCCAGATCGAAGTTTTCCAAAAGCCACTCGGTTGGAGAGGAGAGCCCAGAGCCATAGCCTCGTCAGAGGGAAGGTTTCTAATTCTTGTTCATCAATTTTTAGACCCTTATCTTTATCGGATTGGAAGAAAGATCACCGTGGTGGGCGAAATTCTTGGAGAGAAGGTGAAGCCCCTTGGCGAAATGGAGTATCGATATCCTCTTCTTTCAAGCAGGCAAATCCATCTCTGGCCAGAATATGTTTATTATCCTTACGACGACTATTATGACCCTTGGAGGTATTACCCAAGATGGTATTGGCGAGTTGGCTTCTATTACCATTACCGCCGCCGATAGCCCAAACCTTAACCCCTTCAAATCCAATTCCAATCCTTGGGTTTTACCCCGTATAATTAGGATGAAGAAAAGCCCCATCCCTTAGGAGACTGTGTCGTAATATGAAAAAGTCCGACTCCCCTTCTCTGGCAATGACGACACAGTCTCTTAAGGGGGGATGGGGGTTACCCTCTTCTGATGACTGTGACGGCTGTGGCTTTAAAGGAGGTTTGAACCTCTTTGCCTTCGGTTAAACCCAACTCCTCTCGGGAGTGATGCGTGACATAGGCCACAAGCGGAAAACCACAATCGAGGTAGACTTTCTGGTAAGGACCCAAGGAAGCCATCTTGTTGATCTTTCCTTTAAAGACATTCCTCGCACTCGTCCCCTCCCGGTGGGGTTTGGTCGAGAGGGTCACATGTTCCGGGCGAACGCATAGCACCACATTATCCCCCAACTGAACATCACCGACAGCTTCGATATCCTGCCCATTGATGGATGCAATAAAAGTTCCGCCATCCTTTTTAATCACTTTCCCAAAAAGAATTGTCTCCAATCCCACAAACGAAGCTACAAATTCATCTGCGGGTTGGTTCATCACCTCTTGAGGAGAGCCGGCTTGTAGTATCCTTCCTCCATGCATCACTGCAATTCGATCTGAAAGTCGCAGGGCCTCTGTCCTATCGTGAGTTGCAAAGACCGTTGTCATCTGACTTTGACGAAGGATATGCTCCAGATCTTCGATCAAGGATTCACGTGTAGGAGGATCCAAAGAGGCAAAGGGCTCATCTAAAAAAAGAAGGAGCGGTTCGATCGCAAAGGCTCTGGCAAGACTTATCCTCTGTGCTTCTCCACTTGAAAGGGTCTTGGCTGACCGATTCTTAAGATGCGAAATTCCAAATCGTTCTAACTGCTCTGTCACCCTATCTCGAATCTCGTTCTTCTTCGTCCCACGGATTTTTAAACCGGATGCAACATTGTTAAATACGGTCGTGTCAAAGAGAAGAGGTTCTTGAAAAACCATGGCCAGTTTTCTCCGGTATTCGAAAATGGACTGATGGGAGTCTAATTTTTCTCCATCAAAGATAATTTCACCCTGAAAAGGTTGCAACAGAAAGGACAGGGTCTGCAGAAGAGTACTTTTTCCAGCTCCATTGGGTCCAATCAAAGCAAGAATCTCCCCTCTTTCAACTGAAAAGAAGGGAAGATTTAAGAGGATGGACTCACCCCTCTTCACCTCAAGATTCTTCACTTCCAGAATTGGATCTGATCTATTCATAACCGATTTTCATTCCTTATAGTGGTATCTTTATTGCCCTTTGCTCTTTGCTCTTTGTCCCTCGTCCCTCTTCCCTCGTCCTTCGTCCTATCTCGCTCTTTCTCTCTGCTGAATCGTCGTAAGGATGAGATTAATGATATAGGCAAGGATAAAAAGGATAATTCCCAGAGCAAGGGCAAGATCGAAGTTCCCCCGACCTGTTTCCATCACAGTTGCAGTTGTCAGCACCCGTGAATATCCTTTAATATTGCCTCCAACCATCATCGAAGCGCCAACCTCTGAAATCACACCTCCAAACCCCGCCATCACCCCTGCCAGCAAGGGAAGCTTCGCCTCCTTGATCAAAATCCAAACCATCTGAAGGCGCGTGGCTCCGAGTGCCAGAATTTGAAGCCGAAGCTTTTGGGGAAGGTGCTGCATGGCTGCCACCGTAATCCCCATGACAATCGGGGTAGCAATCACCGCCTGAGCAAGAATCATGGCTGTGGGGGTATAGAGAATCCCTAAAAACCCGAGTGGCCCATTCCTCCATAAGAAGATCGTAACAAAAAGACCCACCACAACCGGAGGTAGCCCCATACCCGTATTGACCAGACTGACGATGAATCTCTTCCCAGGGAATTGAGAAAGCGCAATGATTGTTCCTATTGAGACTCCGATCAATAGACTGATCAATGTCGCTGTCCCGGACACCTGAAGCGAGAGGAAGGTGATTTCCATCACCTCGGGATCAAATGTCACAAGGAGCCAGAATGCTTTTTTAATACCTTCGAAGATGAGATCCATCTTTAACTCCTAATCTCGAAACCCGAATATCGAAATCCGAAACAAACTTAAGATTCAAATATCAAATCATTGGTTTAAAACATGTTGGTCTTAAGAAATTCGTGCTTGTTTCGAATTTTGGATTTCGTGTTTCGAATTTATTTTCCTAACTCTTCTTCCTTTTTCCCTGCGGCTGGGTAATAGAGAGGTGCCCCATACTTCTCGACTCCAAAGTTTTTGATCACTTTCTGAGCCTCCTTAGAAACCAAAAAATCAGCCAATACCTTTGCCCCTGCTGAATTCACTTGGGGCCATCTGGCCGAACTAACCTCAATCACATGATAGGGATTCAGAAGGATCGGGTCCCCTTCAACCAAAATGTCGAGGCCAATCTTCTTCTTTAGTGCTAAGTAGGTCCCCCGATCCACAAGGGTGTACCCCCCTTTTTCGGAAGCAACATTTAAGGTCTGCCCCATCCCAAGGCCAGTCTGTTGATACCAGCGTTCTCTTTCAGGATTAATCCCAGCGGCATTCCATAACGACTTCTCTTTTTCATGCGTTCCGGAATGATCGCCTCTCGACAGGAAGAGCCTTTTGGCCGATCCGATTTTTCTAAATGCTTCAATGGCCGATTTTTCCCTTTTAATTTTCGCCAGATCTTCAATGGGTCCAACGATGAGGTAGTCATTATACATGATGGGCCTTCGGTTCACTCCGTGGCCTCCTTCCACCAATCTCTTCTCTTCAGCAGGGGAATGAACCAGAAGCAGATCTGCCTCTCCCTTCTGGCCCATCACAATGGCCTGCCCTGAACCTACGGCGATCGTCTTAACAAAATAGCCTGTCCTCTTTTGAAAGATCGGAAGCAGAACATCCAGAAGCCCGGAATCCTGAGTGCTGGTCGTGGTAGCAAGGATAATAGTCTTCGATTCAGCGTGAACAGAGGTTAATCCGCTGATCACTAAAAATGAAAGGAGAATTCCTAAACCGAAGGATTGTTGGACAGTCTTCATCGTTATTCTCTATGAGGCTATCTTTTTGAATAGAGAACCTTCCCAGAACTTTTAAAATCATAGTTCACCAATCCTTCAACCCTCTTCCGAAATTCCTGTGAGTTCAGGATTTCAATGAATGCCTGGACTCCCTTTTCGAAGAAAGTCGATTGATCGAGGATCATATCAAAGCTCTCTTGCGTTATCGGAAAAAAAGGAAGGCCAAGAAGTTTAGAAACGGCGATGGTCGCCATTCCAACATCGGCCTCTCTCGAAAGGATTGAAAGACCCACTTCGAAGTGGGTATAAACCTCATTTTCGTACCCTTGAATTTGATTAGAAAAAATTCGTAACCGTTTCAGGTGATGATCTAAAAGGACCCTTGTCCCGGAACCCTTTTGTCGGTTGATAAAGCGGAGCCCCTTCTGAGCCAGGTCTTCAAACCCACGGATGCGATAAGGACTCTTAGGGGCAGTCACAAATCCAAGCTCCCGCCGAAAGAGATTGACGACAACCGGTTTCATGTCAGTGAGATGTTTGGAGAGGAATGGGATATTATACTCACCCGTTTGTGGATCAAAGAGGTGAGACCATGCAATATCGGTATAACCGAGGTTTAGAGCCCTGAGGCCTTCAAGGCTTCCCATATTTGCAGAAAAGATGTAAAACTCAGGATAGGCTCTCTTCATATAGGTTTGAAGCATATCGAGAATGGGATCATTACTGCCCGATGCCAGAAGCGCTCTTTCAATACGTTTGCCTCTCTGCCTGACCTGCTCAAGACCTGTTTGCGCATTGGACTCAATCCAGTGATCAATCAGTTTTTTGGGAAAAACCCACTTGCCCGTCACCCGGGTGGATGGGATCCTTTTGGATTTGATCAGGGCGTAGACTTGTTTTTCATGAATCCCAAGATAAGTGGCAACCTCTTTGGTGCTCATCATCTCTTCCGACATAAAATCACCTCTTAAAAAAAAGGATAACAGACAAACCCTTTTGGGTCAAGAAATTTATTACAAATAATTACTTTTAATTACCAAATATCTGTTAATATGACCCACCTATTCACGAAAAAAGAGAAGGATCCCCGTTCGATTAAAGAGGGCCTTTGATCCACCCATTAAACTTTTCCTCCTTTTGACAAGGGTTATGGATTGCCCTCTGAAGTATTGACGAAGACCCTCCGTATCACATAAGATGAAGGCATTGATCATTCGATGAAAGGGATGACTATGCGGATATTCTCTTCTGAGCGTGCATCGAGGTTCACCGAATCGGTCATCCGGGAGATGACCCGGATCTGTCTCAAACATCAAGGGGTCAATCTGGCTCAAGGGTTTCCCGACTTCCCGGCACCCACCGAGATTAAAGAGGCGGCTATTCAGGCAATTCAAAATGATTGGAATCAGTATGCGATCACATGGGGAACGCCAAATCTCAGACGGGCCATCGCTGAGAAATTTGCCTGGTATAATGGCATCAGCGTCGATCCGGAAACAGAAATCACGGTCTGCTGCGGATCCACTGAAGCGATGATCTCCTCGCTCATGGCAATCGTCAATCCCGGTGAAGAGGTCATCGTCTTTGAGCCTTTCTACGAAAATTACGGTCCAGATACCATTCTTTGTGGTGCAATTCCAAGATTTATCACCCTTCACGAACCGGACTGGCATTTTGATGAAAGGGAGCTGGCTCAAACCTTCAATAACAGGACGAAAGCTATCATCATCAACACACCCAACAACCCAACAGGGAAAGTCTTCTCTCTTGAGGAGTTAAAATGCATCGCTGATCTTTGTTTAAAATGGAATGTCGTCGCTGTGACGGATGAGATCTATGAGCATATCCTCTACGATGGAACGAAGCACACCAGTATGGCCTCTCTTTCTGGCATGAGGGATCAGACCATCACCATCAATTCAATCTCAAAGACCTATAGCCTTACAGGATGGCGTGTAGGTTGGGCCATTGCCTCCCCAAACCTAACAGCATCCATTCGCAAGGTCCACGACTTCTTAACGGTGGGGGCACCCCACCCTCTTCAGGAAGCAGCAGCAACAGCTCTCCGGATGGATCGAAGTTATTATAAGGATCTGGCAACTCAATATCAGGAGAGAAGAGATTTTCTCGCTCAAGCCTTGAGGGAAACGGGTTTCAGGGTCTATTTGCCCCGAGGGGCATACTACATCATGACCGATGTGAGCCGTTTTGGATTTTCGGAGGATGTGACTTTTGCTCGGTATCTGGTGGAAAAGGCAGGAGTGGCAACCGTTCCAGGCAGCAGTTTTTATAGCCACCCCTCTCTCGGAAAAACAAAAGTCCGTTTCTGTTTTCCAAAAAAGAAAGAGACGCTGCAAGCAGCAGTTGAACGGTTAAAAAAGCTTTAGTGTGTCATTCTACGAAAGCCGGAATCCAGAGTTCCCGAAACCCCGGGATGTTGGATCAAGTCCGGCATGTCCTCAATGGCAGTCCAGGTGAGAAACTGCTTTGCTTTCTTTATTGACTTTTTCAGCAGATGATTTACTCTACACATCGGGGGGTGAATCAGCTGCCCAAGGAGATCTCCATGGAGGCAAACAATAGAAAGGTCAGAATTTTGGTCTTTGCAAGTGGCGATGCCAAAGGAGGAGGTTCTGGCTTCCAAGAACTGGTCGAATTTTCCAGAACGATTCCGCCGGTCCTCGACGCCCAGATCGTCGGCGTTGTTTCAAATCATAAAGAAGGTGGCGTTCGCAAAAGGGCTGATGCCCTTCAGATCGCTTTTGAGTATTGGACCGGGCCTTTCGATGCTGATGGTTATCGATCCTTCGTTGAGAAATACCGGGCTGACTTCGTCATGTGTTCTGGGTGGTTAAAGTTCGTGAGAGGGCTCGACCCTGCAAGAACCGTTAATATCCATCCTGGACCTTTGCCCCGTTTCGGAGGACCGGGAATGTACGGCCATCATGTGCACGAAGCTGTCATGGCAGCTTTTCGTCGAGGGGAAATTACTCAGAGTGCTGTCACGATGCACTTTGTAGATGAGATGGCCTATGACCATGGCCCAATCATCTTCCAGATGCCTGTGTTAATCAGGCCGGACGACGATGCCGAGACATTGGCAAAAAGAGTAAATGAAAAAGAACGGGCCTGGCAGAGTCATATCTTGAACCTGGTCGTTCATGGTTATATTTATCTCAGCAACGGACAGGTCTTTTATAAAAGCCTGCCAGGCCAACGGTTTTTTTACTAAGGCCTTATCCATAAATACCACCCCCTTCATCTTTTTAACGGAAAGGGGGAATAGAGGGAGAGAATAAGGGGAATAGTTAAAAAATCATGATCAATCGATAACCTCCTGGAAAGAAGGAGAATTATGTACCACTTTTTCTTGCGAAGAGACGAAAATCTTGAATATTGTTTTAATGTGGAGGCCTCAGCACCGTTAAGTCCTGGGGAGCTTTCGATTTTGAGACACCTTCTGGCAGATGGTTTTATATCAGAAACTTTATCCACGAAACCTTTTCTTTCAGATGGGGATGAAGTAATAGAAGTCGGGCCCCGCATGAATTTTGCAACCGCCTATTCGACCAATATGGTTGCTATATGCCACACCTGCGGTCTTGACAAAATCGTCCGCATCGAACGATCCCGCAGATACCGGCTTCCCCAAGGAGCGGATAAGGAACAATTTGTCAGGGAACATCACGATCGAATGACAGAATGTTTGTACGAAGAGCCGTTGGAAAGTTTTGAATCTGGCATTCTTCCAGAACCTGTCTTTGAGATACCCCTCCTGGAAAAAGGTCCACAGGTGCTTCTCGACATCCCAGGCCTTGCCATGGATGAGTGGGATAGAAATTTCTACTACGACTACTTCGTAAATCAGGAGAAGAGGAATCCCACGATCGTCGAAATCAAAGATCTGGACAACGCCAACAGCGAGCACTCCCGGCATGGCTATTTCAAGGGACGACAGATCATCAATGGGCTGGCAATGCCGGAGACACTTCTGAATATCGTCAAATCCACTTTAAGAGCCAATCCAAACAACAGTGTGATCGCCTTCAAAGATAATTCGAGTGCGATCCGGGGCTATGAGTGCTGGACGATTCTCCCAGAAAGGCCTGGAACCCCTGCTCCTTTCAGAGAGCAGAAGCTGCACTACCACATCATCTTTACAGCCGAGACGCATAATTTCCCAACAGGAGTCGCTCCTTTTCCCGGTGCGGAGACAGGTACAGGGGGGAGGATCCGCGATGTTCAGGCCACAGGAAGAGGAGGCCTGGTCATTGCCGGAACGGCGGGCTACTGTGTAGGAAGTCTGCTCATCCCCAACTACGATCTTCCCTGGGAAGACAGGGGAGCTGAGTATTTAGCCAATCTGGCTTCGCCGCTCACCATCGAAATCAGGGCCAGTGACGGCGCAAGCGATTATGGAAATAAATTTGGTGAACCGTTGATTCTTGGTTTTACCCGTTCCTTCGACCAAACACTTCCTGACGGCGAACGCTGGGCGTGGATCAAGCCGATCATGTTTACCGGTGGGATCGGCCAGATCGATGCCAGACATATCGAAAAAGAAGAAGCTCAAAGGGGAATGCTAATCGTCCAGGTCGGTGGTCCTGCCTATGGCATTGGAGTGAGCGGCGGCTCCGCATCGAGCAAACTTCAGGGTGAGAATGTGGAAGAGCTCGATTTCGATGCGGTTCAGCGTGGCGACGCCGAAATGGAACAGAAGATGAACCGCGTCATTCGGGCATGTATTGAAATGGGCGAGGACAACCCTATCCTGAGCATCCACGATCAGGGGGCTGGCGGCCCGGCCAATGTCCTTAAAGAACTTGTTGAGAAGGCAGGCGGTAGAATCGAACTGCGACGGATCCGATTGGGAGATCCTACCCTATCGGTTCTCAAAATCTGGATTGCCGAATATCAGGAACGATGTGGCTTTTTGATCTTTCCAGAAAGAATCGAAGAATTTAAATCGATCTGTGAAAGGGAGAAGGTCCATTGCGAAATCTTAGGCGAAGTAACTGGAGATGGGCGGTTTGTCGTCCATGATGAGAAGGATGATTCATCGCCGGTCAACCTCGATCTCGCTAAGGTTTTGGGCAACATGCCCCAGAAAGAATTTAAAGATGAAAAGATCCAACATCTGAGAAAACCCCTCTCATTGCCCGAGTCCCTAACCGTGAAAGGGGCCCTGACGCGCGTTCTTCGAAACCTTGCAGTCGGTTCAAAGCGATTTCTGACGAATAAGGTGGACCGGAGTGTGACAGGATTGATCGCACGACAGCAATGCTGTGGTCCGCTTCAACTCACAGTGGGTGATGTGGCTGTAATTGCCCAGAGCCATTTCGGATTAACAGGAGCTGCCACCTCCATCGGGGAGCAGCCCATCAAGATGCTTATCGATCCGAAGGCCGGAGCGCGCATGGCGGTTGGAGAAGCATTGACCAATATTGTTTGGGCGAAAATCAGCGGATTGGAGGATATCAAATGCTCTGCCAATTGGATGTGGGCGCCTAAACTTCCGGGCGAAGGCGCAGCTCTTTATGAGGCAGCCTGTGCCATGCGAGACTTAATGATCCGGCTCGGAATCGCTGTGGACGGCGGAAAGGACAGCCTCTCCATGGCAAGTCGGGTTGGAGAAAAGATCGTGAAATCTCCTCGTGAACTCGTGATTTCTGCCTATGCCACCATGGCTGATATCACAAAAGTGATCACCCCTGACATCAAATCTCCGGGCACAAGTCAGCTCCTCCTCATAGAGATCTCTCCGAATCGAGCTCGACTGGGTGGCTCAATCTTAGCACAGGTCTATGAACAGATTGGAAATGAATCACCTGACGTGGACGACCCACAGATGCTTAAACGCACATTTAATGCCATACAGAAATTAATTTCAGAAAACAGAATTCTTGCGGGACATGACATCAGCGATGGCGGTTTAGTGACAACCCTTCTTGAAATGGCCTTTGCTGGAAACTGTGGGATGAGAATCCGAATGGATGGTCCATGGAATCCCATCGAAAAGCTTTTTGCCGAGGAGCTGGGGGTGGTCATCGAGTGTCCCAACGAAGAAGTGCCCCGCGTTCTGGAGATTCTCCACGCTTTCGATCTTCAATCTATGGTGATTGGAGAAACGACCCCAGAGAAGAATATTCTTCTGTTTTACAATGGAGAGAAAGTACTCGATTCGGATATGCGTGCGCTCCGTGAGGTGTGGGAGGAGACATCCTACCAGATCGAGCGACTTCAGATCAATCCTCAATGTGCGGATCAGGAAAGAAAAAATATCTATGATCGGAAAGGCCCGACCTATGTGATTCCTTTTATTCCGGAGCCAACACCCGCCTCTCTTCTCAAAACCAAAGACAAACCGAAGGTGGCCATTCTACGCGAAGAGGGAAGCAATGGTGATCGTGAGATGACATCCGCTTTTTATCAGGCCGGGTTTGAGCCATGGGATGTCACCATGACCGATCTGATTCATGGGCGAATCACTCTGGAACGATTCAGAGGACTCGTCGCGGTCGGAGGATTCTCATACGCCGATGTTCCGCAAAGTGCCAAAGGGTGGGCTGCGGCCATTCGATTTAATGACAGCTTGAGAAAGATGTTTGACCAATTCTATCATCGTCCGGACACCTTCTCCCTTGGAGTATGTAATGGTTGCCAGCTCTTCGGCCTTCTTGGATGGGTCCCATGGTCTGGGATCCCTGAGAACCAACAACCCCGATTCATTCAAAATACATCCGGACGTTTTGAATCACGCTGGGTGAGCGTTAAGATTCTGGAAAGTCCTGCAATCATGTTTAAAGGAATGAGCGAATCCATACTCGGAGTCTGGGTGGCTCACGGCGAAGGCAGACTCCATGTTCCTGATCCAAACCTTTTAGATGAGATCGTTGAGAAAAAGCTCGTCCCGCTCATCTTTGTAGATGATGAAGGGAGAAGGGACGGCAGAACCTCAGAAAGCTACCCTTTTAATCCGAATGGATCGCCTTTCGGAATCACAGGCCTTTGTACACCCGATGGCAGACACCTGGCTATCATGCCTCACCCGGAGAGAGCTTTTCTGAAATGGCAGTGGCCATGGATGCCTGTTGAGCTGAATCAGAAACTGAGGGCATCTCCTTGGCTCCAGATGTTTCAAAATGCAAGAGAGTGGTGTGAAGGAGAAGGACACTGACCTCGCGATGGGAAAAAGAGCCGAAGATCATGGTAGGCTTGATGGACCGGCAGACTGAAATCTCCGGTCATCTTAAAGGTTCTTTTGGGGGTGCTCACTTCGGTCCAATCTCCGGACCATTTATCGCAAAAGCGGAAGCCGGAAATATTCTATTTTTAAGTGGATCCATACACCAACCCATCCGCAGCCCCATGATCAAACTCACTTCTGGAAAAGACTCCCAATTTTCCCTTTCCAATGTCACGATTGGCAATCAATTCCACTGGGAAAGAAAAGAGGTTCAGACCTTTCAGGGAGACCTCCTCTTCCATCTCCGACCTCAGGGAACGATCTGTGTCATTAACCAAATCCCTCTCGAAGATTATCTAAGCAGTGTGGTCTCTTCAGAAATGAGTGGCGATGGACCATTCGAGTTTCTCAAGGCCCATGCCATCTTATCACGAAGCTGGCTTCTGACATCGCTTGATCGAAAGCAAAAAACAGAAGAAATGGTCATTCCGAAGGAAAACATCGTAGAAGGTGAAATGATCCGTTGGTATGACCGAGAGGACCACGACCTATTCGATGTCTGTGCTGACGACCATTGCCAGCGCTATCAGGGTATTCTGAAGACTGCGGTGGAAAAGGCACAAAGAGCTGTCCAGGAAACCAATGGAAACGTCATCGCGTTTCGGGACGAAATTTGTGATGCCCGATATTCCAAGTGTTGTGGTGGACTTACAGAAAATTTCTCTACCGCTTGGGGTAACAAACAAATCCCTTACCTGACATCCCTTCCAGATGCCTCTATCTCTCACCCACCCATTAAGACAGAAGAAGAAGCCTCCAATTGGATCCTTTCCACACCAGAGGCCTATTGTCGGGTCGGGGATGAAAATCTTCTCAAACAGATCCTTCCCGACTTCGATCAACAGACAAAGAATTTCTTCCGTTGGAAGGTAGAATACTCTCGAAGAGAATTGGAAGCCCTCATACGAAAAAAATCGGGTATTGATTTCGGAACCCTGCAAGAAATCACTCCCCTCACCCGTGGCCCTTCAGGCCGAATCTCCCGATTGAAGATCGTCGGTTCAAAGAGAAGCATGATCATAGGAAAAGAGCTTGAAATAAGGAGGTGGCTCTCTCCGAGCCACCTCTACAGCAGTGCCTTCGTAATAAAGAAAGATGGGGACCGTTTCATCTTTCATGGTGCTGGCTGGGGACACGGTGTAGGGCTCTGTCAGATTGGGGCAGCAGTCATGGCTACCCAAGGATTTTCAGCCGAAGAAATCTTAAAACATTATTTTCAAGGGGTGGAGGTAAAGAAGGTCTATTGAAATAACAGGAATAATGGAATGATGGAATACTGGAAGAATGGAAATAAAGCGAAAACCATTTCACGAAACCCATGGATATGGGTACCTTCCCTCTATGTGGCTGAGGGAATTCCCTACACCATGGCCATGACCGTTTCGGTCATCCTTTATAAGCGCCTAGGTATCTCCAATACAGATATCGCCCTTTATACGAGTTGGCTCTATCTTCCGTGGGTCATCAAACCTTTTTGGAGCCCCCTGGTAGATCTATTCAGGACGAAACGCTACTGGATTCTTTTAACACAACTGACCGTTGGAGCATCTTTGGCTGCGATTGCCTTGACCATTCCAACATCACGATTCTTTCAGTATACCCTTGCCTTCTTCTGGCTCATGGCCTTCAGCTCGGCAACCCACGACATTGCAGCGGATGGATTCTACATGCTTGGGCTTCGCGAACACCATCAGGCTGCTTTTATCGGAGTAAGGACAACCTTCTACCGGATCTCCATGATCGCCACTCAGGGCGGGCTGGTCTTTCTCGCAGGCTACCTTGAAGGAAGTGGTCATGATATTCCTATGGCCTGGACCCTCACGCTCTTTGCGGCAGCCTCCGTCTTCTTTGTACTTCTCCTTTATCATGCTTTTGTCCTCCCCCACCCTGTCTCAGATGTACCAGCGCGTTGCCTTCCTTCAACCTCCTTTGCACTGGCATTTTTCCGTCCCTTCCTTCTTTTCTTCAGAAAAAAGGGGATCTTAACTATTCTGGCCTTTCTCCTCTTCTACCGATTTGCTGAAACTCAGATCGTCAAAATTGTTGCTCCCTTTCTTCTCGATCCACGCTCATCCGGAGGACTGGGGCTCACCACATCAGAAGTGGGTATTGCCTATGGTACCGTCGGAGTCACCTCACTCGTGATGGGAGGGCTCTTAGGTGGATATGCCATTTATAGAAAAGGACTCAAGTTCTGGATCTGGATCATGGTTTGCGCCGTTCACCTACCTGACCTTGTCTATGTCTACCTATCTCAACTCTTGCCACAAAATCTCCTGCTGATCAATCTATGCATTGCGGTTGAGCAATTCGGTTATGGCTTTGGCTTTACTGCCTATACGATGTTCATGATCATGATCTGCCAGGGTGAATATAAAACCGTTCACTATGCCATCGCCACCGGAATTATGGCATTGGGCATGATGCTTCCTGCCATGTTTAGCGGCTGGCTCCAGGAACAGATGGGCTATCCGAACTTCTTTCTCTGGGTGATGATTGCGACCATTCCGGGATTCATCGTCACAGGACTGGTGAAGATTGATCCAAAGTTCGGAATGAAAAAATAGGGACACTTCCCATTTTTTTATTTTCCAAATTTTATGAAATTCACATCTCCATTCTTCGAAATTGAAAGGTGGGCTTGAAAAATGGGAAGTGTCCCTAAACGTCGGTTCAAGACCGCGTTCATTCTCGGGGCTGGCCTCGGAACGCGACTTCTGCCACTGACAGAGAAATGCCCCAAACCTCTCCTGAAGATCAAAGGACGTCCAATCATCACCTATGCGATGGATCATCTTATGAAGGTAGGTGTGGATCGCTTCATCGTGAACACTTACCATATGTCAGAAGCTTACTTGCAGGAGTTTCCTGACAGAGTATGGCGTGGTATTCCCATCATCTTTCGCCATGAACCCATCCTACTTGATACGGCAGGAGGATTGAAAAACATTGAAGATCTTCTCGGTGAAGATGACGCCATCCTCTGTTACAACGGCGATGTGATTAGCGACCTTCCATTGCAGAAACTTCTGGATGCCCATGAACAGAGGCGGCCGGAGGTCACACTGGCACTTCGAAGCGATGGCCCACTTCTCAACGTGAACATCAATGAGGCAGGTGAGATCTGTGACCTCCGCCAGACTTTGGGTAACTCAGGAGCCAGGACTTGCCAATTTACTGGCATCTACGCAATTGAGACTTCCTTCCTCCAATTCCTTGAAGCAGGAAAAGTTGAATCCATTATTGATGCTTTCATCAGAAGAATTAAAAAAAAATCGGATTCGATCCGAGGGGTCATTATTGATGAAGGCGAGTGGCACGACATCGGTTCTGTTGAAGCCTATGAAAAGATTGCTAAGAAAATACCACGCATGAATAAGGGTTAGATTAATGTTTCCGCAATCCGCATTCCGAAATCCGAAATTTGATAAGATCATCGTATTTGCACGCGGGGCGTTAGGCCTTCCAGAGTCCATCACTATTGAAATATCTCCTTTGGAAGGAAGGGGATCGGACAGGAGTTTTTACCGTCTGAGATGGAATCAAAAAGATACAGCCATCCTGATCCATTACAATCCAAAGCGAATCGAAAATACTTATTATGCAGACATCGCTTTATTTCTTAAAAGTATTAATGTGGCAGTGCCCAGATTGATCCAGCATGACCCAACACATTGCCTCGTCCTCATGGAAGACCTTGGAGATGTGGATCTCTGGTCCTTAAGGAATTCTCACTGGGAAACTCGGAAAACCCTTTATCAAACAACCCTTACCACCATTCACAAGCTCCACACCTTCCCCGAAGAGGATTTTCCTTCTGCACGTGTGAGGCTCATGGAGAGCTTTGGTCCTGACCTTTATCGCTGGGAGCGGAACTACTTCAAAGACCATTTCGTCAAAAATGTCTGTGGGATCGAAATTGAGCCTTCTGTCGAACAAAAGCTTGAAGCCGAGCTTTCTGGCCTGGCGGATCGGCTCTTAATGACAAAACGTTGTCTCATCCACCGGGATCTTCAATCTCAAAACGTGATGATCCGAGATGGGAAACCTTTTCTCATCGACTTCCAGGGAATGCGCTTCGGAAGCCCCTTTTACGATCTCGCTTCCCTTCTCTGCGATCCCTATGTGGAATTCGATGAGGACCAGAGACTTGACATGCTTCTCCATTATTACAATCTTTCCCATCAGGATTTAGGTTGGAATAATTTTCAGAAGATGTTTTGGGAAGCCTCAGCTCAGCGCCTCATGCAAGCCCTTGGCGCTTACGGATTCTTGGGCCTAAACAAAGGATTAAAAGCTTTTCTTGATCATATCCCGGCTGGAATTCGTCATCTTTATCTTGCAGTTTCTCAAACAGCATCCCTCCCCATTCTCCAAGAACTTATAGTAGAATGCCAGAAGGTTAACGAGCAAAATAGGTAGGATCATTTCAAATATAATTTCTCCCTACCTCAACCCAAATATTTACCCTTAAAGTGCTTCATTTGAATTAGTAAACATCTGTGTTTCTTTTGACATTCACCCCCTATTCTGTATAATCGGAAAAAATAATGACTTATTACATCTTAATTAACCTGTCTCCTTTACTAACGGCCATTAGAAAGACATTTTAAATTTTCTCCTTACAAATTCTATAGAGATAGAAGTTTCTAATGAAAGGAGATGCCATGACTCACATCTGGAGTGATGAGGAAGTGAAATCCTTTAAACTGCTGCTTAGTAAGATTTTAGAGAATCCTCGCTCCGAAGAAGATTTTAAAGAAGCCAGAGTGGTTGCAAAACTCTTGTCAGAGATCCACCCAGACGATGCCGAGGCATAGTATCTTTTAGGTGCCCTAAATGGTGTCTTGGGTTCATTTGATGATGCAAAGAACAATCTCCTTCGATCACTTGAATTGGGCGGCGATAAATTTCCGAATTACAGCCAGTTGGCCCATATTTGCATGAACCATGGAGACTTCAAAGAAGCCATCCACTGGGCTTATCAGGCTCTTGAGTGTAATCGAGAAAACGCTTTCATCTATCATAAAATCGCTGACCTTCATGTTCTTGAAGGTGACACGAGAAAAGCTGTTAAACTGCTTGAATCACTCCTAAGGGTGACATCTTTAACTCCCCAAGACAGATTTTCCACTCTGGTAAGGCTTGGACATCTCTGTACAATGACACACCGGATAAAAAAAGCTTTGAATCATTTTAAAGAAGCGCAGAAATTAAACCCTTCTGATGAATCTTTATGGTCGGATATTGGTTTTTGTTTATCTCGTTTGGGGGATGATGAGGAGGCTCTATGTGCATTTAAAAAAGCTGTGCAATCAAATCCGAGCCCACGGAATCTCTACCACCTCGGGGATGCCTATCTGAATGCGGGTGATCCTGAAAGTTCTATTGCCCCGCTAGTTGAAGCGACCCGAAAGGACCCTGATTTTTTACTCGCTCATTACAATCTCAGTCTGGCTTTTACAAGACTAAAAAAATATGAAGAGGGTGTTAAAGCTGCAATTGCGGCCCTCCGGTCTGATCCCGAAATGAAGGAACAGCGGACGAATCTGGGTTTGGGAGCCATGAATAATCTTGGATTATGTTTAATGAATCTTGGCCGATATGAGGAGGCGTTGGAATGTTTCAGGCGCAACATTAGGTTACTGAATTCAACCTACTTTAATATGGGTCTTACTTTGTCCAGGATGAAACATTATAGAGAAGCATTGGAAAATTTTAAAAAAGCTTTGGATATTTCACCTGATGATCCAGAATATTTGGATATGATTGGGGAAACTTACATGGAGTTGGGTCGGTATAAATTTGCGGAGAGATACCTTCGCAAATCAGTGGAGAGAGATCCTAAGTATGCTTTAGCTCACTATAATCTTGGGGTCCTGTTTTCGAGGATGAAATCAAAACAGGCAGAAGCACATCGGTGTTTTACGGCTGCCATCAAACTTGACCCCAACTGGGCATGGCCCTACTGCTCTATTGCCTGTCTAAATGCGCTGTCTGGAGATAAAGAGAAGGCTCTCGATTATCTCAAACAGTCTCTTGATAGGGGCCTCTCCGATAAAAAGCACATAGACTCAGATAAAGATTTAGACAGCCTGAGAGAAGAGAAGGAGTTTAAAAACCTGATGGCAAAATATTTTTCAGGAGCAGTGTCATTAAAGAATGGGCTGTCTTTTGAGTGATAGCAGTACCATCTCGTTTAAAAGAAATTGTTTCGTCACTTCGCTCCCCGCAATATTGATTTAATACGTTGGTATGAGTTTACATGGAAATGATTCGATAGATGGACCCTAATGGAAATATGAGGAATACCAGTATGAGTTCGAACGATCATAAAGATGCGCATAAGAGTCAGAAGCAATATTGGGGTGACATCATCTGGTCGGCTATAGGGGTTACTGTTGCGATTGCCCTTTGGCTCGTGGCTGATGATCACTCAATGCTTCTACTTGCTTCTCTTGGAGGATCCACTGTGTTCCTCTTTGCCTTAACCGATGCCGAAGCTGCTCAGCCACGTCCACTTTTCGGTGGACACCTCGGTGGTGCGTTCATCGGTATCCTATGTTTCCAGTTCTTTGGTGATGCGCTTTGGGTTTCTGTGGTCGCCGTAGTATTGACCATGGTGTTCATGGTCGTAACTCGAACCATTCACCCGCCAGCGGGTGCCAATCCACTGATCATGGTTTATCATCATGCCAATTTCATGGCGCTGTTAAAACCGGTAGGCCTTGGCGTGCTTACAATATTTTTCACAGCGGTCATCTGGAGTCGCCTGCGTCCTGGCAAGTGCTATCCGAAGGCTTGAACCATCAGTTGGAAAGGTAACTTCTCACCGAATCTAATACCACGTAAAAAACATCTTTTTCTCACTGCCTCCCATCAGAGTCATTTTAAGGTTGTTTTCTCACCACAATTCTCTATTCCTTTTCTTTCATAAAAGGAGTATATTACAAACAATAATGGTTCTTCCGGGTATTGAGTGGGTAACCTCCCCTTATGTTAAGGGGAGGTGGGGA
>CAKZKY010000237.1 GCA_937124575.1 uncultured Pseudomonadota bacterium
TGGCTCATATTACTGCTTAAACTTTAAAGGCGGCTAATTTTTCATTTATAGTTTTCACGCAGGATTCAGGTTCATTTATAGTTTTCACGCAGGATTCAGGGTCAAACATTATTTTAGAGAGCCCTAAAAAACCTTTTTGCTCTCTATCAATCATATTTTTAGCGGTCCGCTCGAGCGAGCATTTAGTCGATCACCTACTCTCATTACTTCTCCTTGCCCCCTTAATCCAAGGTGAGATTGAGTTAAAATTATAACCTCGCCTTTAAGGGAAGTCGATCAGACCCGACCACTCGGGGGAGATGTGGAAGGGTTATGTGATGAAAATAGATGTGCCATTTATGTAAAACCTACACGGTTAACCCTTCAGTTAAAGGGGGAGACAGTGATTCGTAACTCAACCCTTTAGGGCTGATGAATTCCCGCCAGAGCGCAGGACTAAAGCCCTGAGCTACATATTTGCCAGAGACTTTAATCCTCGTCATTTCTGATGGGTTCCATAAATAGAATAAAAAAGTTGACTTTAACGATATTATTCTGATAGAATGATTTCAGAATTTAAAAGGAGTTAATCCCGTTAAAAAGCGTTTAACTTTCTATCAGGATTGCTCAAATCAGGATAGAAATTAAGCCTCGCACGGGGGAAATAACAGGGTTTTTCTAACGGGAGAAATAGAATGGGAAAAAAACCGCAAGATGACAATGCATTGATTAACAACTATGAAATTATTATCACTTTGATGAATATATTGAGCATCTTGGCCTTTCTCATCGTTTTGATAACCGGGTTCGGAATTATCAATACTTACCTTCCAATGGGGACTCCATTTCAATTCATACTTGGCATTGAAGAATCCATCTTCTCTTTTTTTGGAAAGGTCTTGCCCATCAGGGAGGCCGATCACAATATCATTCGGGGTATCACCATTTTTATCGCGATTGCTTTGTCCTTCGTTTTTGGCGGGGTCAAAGGTCGTTACAGATATAAAATCCAGGATATTCACATCAAAAAGGAATATGAAGAGTGGAAGGCCCAAAAACGGTTGCCTCGGGACAAGAAGGCAGCTTTTACGATTAAGCGAAAGATAGAGGGACTATCCACATCCAGTCGAAGCGAACGAGAAGATCTGTTGAGGCTCTTTGCAGAGACGAAGAAGAAGCTCGATGAGATTGGGAGGAACCTTGCTTTTCTTGCAGTGGATGTGGTGGATTCTATAGGAATGAAACAGGGTGAAGAGAAAGCCAATATCGAATATAGCTTCGTCGAGTATAAACGTTTTATTGAAAGTAAATTGAAGGCGAATGGCGCTTTGAAATCGGCATGGACCCCTGATGGGTCCATGACCGCTTTTCCAACGGTTGATGCTGCGGTTCAAGCTGCCCAAGAAATCATTATGGGGTTGAAGTCATTTAACCAGAACATTAAGACCATCAAGAAAGATTTCAGGGTGCGCTGTGGGATCAACGAAGGCTTTGTCTATTTTGATCTCTCCTTACCCCTTGAAGAGATCAGCGACCATGTGATTGACGTGGCCGGCCACATGCAAAAGATGGCATCTCACAATTCGATCTACATCTCCAAATCAGCCATGGAGTCCATGAAAGACCGTATTGAGTTTATCCCTACCAATCGGAAGGTGGATGGCTTAGACACTTATATATGGCAGATGGATTTAGCTTCGAAAGAGGTTGGCATGCTTGGCATCATGGAAGATTCCATTTTGAATGGAAAACGCATTTTAGCGATCGATGATGAACCCGACGTGTTGAAACTTCTGGAGGAGGAGATTCTGGGGGTTGCTCCGAAATGCAATTTTGAAAAAGCCATGACACATCGGGATGCAATGAATAAATTAGAGTCGCAGGAATACGATCTGGTCATCCTCGATATCATGGGTGTCCGTGGATTCGATTTATTGAAATTGGCCGTCCAGCGGAATTTCAAAGTGGCCATACTGACGGCCCATGCCTTTAGCCCCGATGCCCTAAAAAATTCACTTGAATTGAAAGCACGGGCCTACCTTCCCAAAGAGAAATTAGGGGAGATCGTCCCCTTCCTCGAAGATATCCTTCGCTTTAAATATCTCCTGGCATGGAAGCGTCTCTTCGACAAGATGGAAGGGTTCTTTAATGAGCGATGGGGAGAACACTGGAAGATGCCCGAAGAAAAATTCTGGAAAGAATTCGCCCAAAGGACAGCCTAAACACCGTTGTTGCATAAAAGGCCTTTCCCAATCTAACGCCCCCATCCACCTTCTCCCCTCTTAGGTTAAGAGGGGGAAGGGGGAGTTATTATAAAGAGAGGCGGAATTCTCAATACCCAGATAATAAAATTTTTAACTCGTTCATGATATAACCCTTTTCGCCTGCAAGTCTCTTCATGAAAAAGACGAAGGCCATTCTTCTCATCGGCATCCTCATCACCTCTTTCTTCTCTTTCTGCGCCATTAAGAAGATATTGCCCCTTGAGCGTTTCGAACTCCTCCTCTACGATCTTCGATTTAAAATCCACGGAAAGACCACCCCCCACCCGGATGTCGTCATCGTCGCCATTGATGATAAAAGCATTGAGAAGATCGGAAGATGGCCCTGGGACCGAAGCAAGATGGCCTCCCTCTTCGATACGCTCCACCGAATGGGAGCGAAACTCGTCTTTGTGGATATCATTTACAGTGAATCCTCTAAGGATGATCCCATCCTGAGGGAATCGATCAAAAAGGCGGGAAATATCCTTCTTCCGATTGTCTTTGACTTTCATGGAGAGAAGAGGGAGGTTCGGGACGAGATCCTGCATCGCTATGCCTACCCCAATGTTGAAGAGGTAGAAAACTTCGACCTCTTTCAGCCGATCTCCGCCAACTATCTTCTCTTGCCAGTCAAGACATTATCCACCGCTGCGGCTTGTTTGGGTCACATCAACATGATGCCCGACAAGGATGGTGTGCTCCGGTGGGAGATGATGGCCATCGAATACGATGGTAAGTTCTATCCTTCTCTCACCCTTCAGGCCGCAAGAATCTACCTTGGGCTTCCTATGGAATCCTTAACGCTGATTGCCTCCAGCGGGATTCGTCTGGGAGATAATCTGATCCCGACCGATTTCTGGAATCGGGCGCTCATCCCCTACTATGGCCCTGGAAATACCTTTCCTCATCTCTCCTTTGTGGATTTGATTGAGAATAAGATTGATCCTGCCTCTGTGAAAGGGAAGATCGTCCTTGTCGGTGCGACCGCCGTGGGAATCTATGACCTTCGGGTGACACCCACCTCTGCGGCCATGCCCGGCATCGAAAAACACGCCAGTGTCATCTCGTCCATCCTCCATAAACATTTTCTCCAAAAGACTAAGACGATCACCAATATCTTGGTCATCGTGGCCTCTGGCCTCCTCCTCTCCTTTCTGATGATCCGAACGAGGGCGATTATGGGAACACTCTTATCCTTCGCCATGCTCTCTTTCGTCTATTTGATCGGTTACTACCTCTTCTTCGAAAAGGGCCTCTGGGTTGACTTGAGTTACACCAGCATAAACATCCTCTTCATATTCTTTGCCACGACCACTTACCGATACGCCACAGAGGAGAGGTATGCCAGAAGGATTCGGGCCATGTTTTCCAATTATGTGACCGAAAAGCTCGTCAGCGAGATGATCAAGAACCCCGGCATGGCGAAGTTGGGAGGCGAACGAAGAGAGGTGACGGTCCTTTTCTCAGATGTCGTGGGATTTACCTCTTTTTCAGAGAGACATTCACCAGAAGAGGTCGTGGCCATCCTGAATGAATATCTTGGGGCCATGACCAATATCATCTTCAAATGGGAGGGCACGCTGGACAAATTCGTCGGAGATGCCATTGTGGCTTTCTGGGGCGCGCCCATGAGACAGGAAAACCATGCGGAGCTGGCCGTGAGATGTTCCATAGAAATGGTGAAAAGGCTCGAAAGGCTTCAGCGGAAATGGAAAGTGGAGGGAAAGCCGATCCTCGACTCAGGGATCGGGCTCAATACAGGGGAGGTTCTTGTCGGAAACATCGGCGCCGAGGGGAAGAAGATGGACTATACGGTCATCGGAGATCATGTCAACCTCGGGTCGAGAATCGAGGGATTGACGAGAAAATATAAGACCCATATCCTCATCTCCGAATTTACACTGGAAAAGATAAAGGAGGCGATCGAGAGAGGTACTCTTTATAGACTTCAAGTCAAAGAGCTTGAAAAAGTGGTGGTCAAAGGGAAAGAGAAACCGGTAAAGGTCTACGAGATTTCATCGCTTGCAAAAGGGGAGAGTTCAACCATTATTGAATCTGAAGAAGAGGGCGAAGTGGTTCATATGGTTGAGAAGTAAGTAATGATAATAACTCCCCCTCAGCCCCTCTTAATCTAAGAGGGGGATTTTTCTATTTTCCTTCCCTTAAAATAAGGGGAACTCCTCTTAATTCCCCCCCTTAAAGTAAGGGGGGTGTAGGGGGGGTTACCCTAAGAGGGGGATTTTTATTATCTTAATGCCCCCTCGAGTCCTCTCCTTCTTATTATAAGAGGGGGAATTTACTTTTTCTATTCCCCCCTTATTTAAGGGGGGATGAAGGGGGGTTATGTATGAAAGGGTCAAAGGGGCAAACAATAATTTACCCTTTAAAAAACCCTATCTTAGCTAGTCCGTTTAAAAATTTTAAAAATTTCTAACAGGATTTACTTTGCCACTCCAGCCGCCGTGCCTGTGAAGTTGCCAGATTCTATTCCTGTATATGTCCCAGCCCCTGCTCCCTTAAAGGTAAAAGC
>CAKZKY010000238.1 GCA_937124575.1 uncultured Pseudomonadota bacterium
CAGTGAATAAATTACAGACAGAAGGGGGTGATGCGAGAAGAAGAATGGAATTTGGATGGAACTGGATAAGTAAAAAAAGAAAAGAGGTTAAGGGTCATAAGTCAGAACTGATTAATTAAAAGAGGAGGAAGAAGATGATGAGAAATCTAAAAGTTTTACTTTTAAGCATGGTTGTAATTGGGTTGATGGCAGGGTCTGCACATGCTTTAACTTGGACGGGTACTAATCAGACAGTTGCCATTGAGCTTGTTGACCCGAACACGGGGTTGCCTCTTACACAATCTGTGACACAGATACAATACACAGTTGTTGCAGGTGATTTACCTTACATTAATGGGCAGACTATATCTTTCACGCTTATAAACGGTACTTTTCAACCAGGCACTGCATGGAATTTAAGGCTCTGGAGAATAGATGGGGGAGGGAACCATTCCATAGTGGCGAATGTTTTTGGTGTTCCGTCCGACAACTTTGTGCAATTTAATGTTCCGGCAGGGGGTTACGCAGCAGGTGACACACTTTACGTTGCCTATGATGGACCTATACCAGGATCAGGTGACCCACCACGAGATGTTAATCTTAATCTCGCTGGTACCGTGGGTGTAGGCGACAATTTCCAGGTAAGAGTCAGAAGTATAGCTCCCTTGCCAGGTGGAACTACACTTTCCACAGACAACCTTTACACCACAGTAGCCCAGTTTGCGGCTGCACAAGCAGGAGTTGGTATTAGGACAGTCGACATTGCGAAGGATCTGAAGAGGTTTACTGTACCGCCTGACACAGAGGACGGACTTCAAACGCGCGCGATAGGTAGTACAACTTTAACTAATACTCCTCCCACTATCCCGGTGACCGACCTGACCGGTGCAACTGTCACTTTTACACTTGAAGGCCCTATGAGAGGGATAGCTACAAACGGTTTGACCTTGAGGAATGCAGGGGGTGTGAGCCTTGGAAGTTTCACCATCGTTGGAAGCACAGCAACCCTTACAATTCCTCTCACAACAGCGCTTACATCATCTTATCTACAGGCGAATGTAGATGGGACAACACCCCTTGCTCCAAGGCAGATAAGACTCACATCTGTTATGCTGAATAAGGGTACAAGTCCACAGATAAAAAGGGATAGGGCGCTCCTTCCAGCCGCTGCTGTTGCCTTTAATTGGAACTTAAACGGACTTGCCTTCAGGGTCTCATATCTAAGGGATGACCCACCTTTGGTAACCTCTGTCATAAGGATTGAGGGAGTTAGAGAGACAGCTACTAGGTGGTTCGTCTGGGTAACCGACAATGCCGGTGTAGAACAGGTGTTCCCGCTTACCGGTCTTTCTGTTGGGCCTGGGCAAATGAGGTTAATCTCTGCAGCGGATATCCTTAGTGCTGCTGCAACGGCAGGGTTCACCATTAATAGGACGGGCTTCGGTGCCACCATAGTATATGATTCTAAGTCACTTAACTTTGATGACTGGAATATCTATGCAACCCAGTATGTGGCTGGCGGATACAGGAATCTTCCTGTCCAGTTAGGATTTGGTCCATTCTTCTCAGGTCTGTTCTGGTGGGCGTGGTAGAAAATACCAGAGCTAACTTAAAAGGCGGGCTATACGGTCCGCCTTTTTTTTGGCTAAATTAGTCGCCTTTAACTCTGTCTTGATATTTTTAACAATTTGTAATCTTTAATATTTTTTATATGAGATTTTTTACTTAATTCCTTGAACATTATATGAAAATCCTGATCGTTACTGAAAATTTTAAAACAGGCGGCCTTGAGACTCAGATAATGGGTTTTTGTAGATACCTGAGAAACCTTGGGCATGAGGTTCATCTTATCTCAGGCATCGGAAGCAGGACATCGCCCCTCAGAAAGATTATTGGGGACCATCTCTTTGAGGTGGATATGAGGCCTGATATATCCACAAAAGAAGCGATTGCCTCAATAAACCGGATAGTCTCCTATGTGAAAGATATAGAGGCTGATATTCTCCATATTCATCCCTTTACGAGTATAATTTATGGAGCCATCGCAGCGAGCCTTACCTATAAGCCTTATGTAGTAACCCTCCATGGACCTCTCAGCCTTACCTACGAGTACAATGCCACGTATCGTATTTTTATGGACCTGATGCTCAGGGATGCCTGGCGGGTATTTTGTGTTTCGAGGGAGACCGTTGAAAGGGTAAAAGCTATTTCCCCAGGAAGTAGAGTAGAAATTCTTCCAAACGGTATTGATATAGAAAGATTCAAACCTGCCCCAATGGATTCTTCTGGACCGGTGGCCTTAGTAGCCAGGCTCGATTCCGACAAGGTTCCGGGTATAAAATTCTTTTTATCTGAGTGGGCAAAATTGGGAGAGGAGCTCAGGCCCATTCATATCTTTGGAGAGGGTAATTGCTTTGATGAATTGAAGAATTGGGTGAAAGATATTCTTAGTGGGGACTCATGGGTCACGTTTATGGGGCATGAGGACCATATAGAAGAAAGACTTCGGAGAGGTTATTCTGCCGTTGCTGGAATGGGAAGAGTAATGCTTGAGGCGATGTCAATGGAACTTCCAGCAATACTGGTTGGATACGATGGCACAAAGGGGATCATCAGTTCCGATAATGTTGAAGAGTTTGCTTATAGGAATTTCTCCGGTCGATATGCTCCAAAAATAGAATTAGGACCCCCAATTGAGGAACGTTATTTCCCTACAGAGGAAAGACTGAGAGCGTATTTAGAGCGTGGAGGGGCTCAGCAATGCATTATGCATATGAAGCAGATATTATCCCTCGTCCCTGAGTTAGCCGAACAAGAGGTCATTTGCGATATTGGTTGTGCCAACGGAGCTGGGTCAAAGTATCTATCTGAAAATGTAAAGGGTTCTGTTCTTGCCTTTGATTTATGGAACTGGCCGTCTGAGTTATTGGAATATGATGTTCATACTGGTCTTGACCTTTATAATCCCCGTACATTTAAGTTACTTCCTGAGGGTGCCGCAATTATATTGAACCATGTTATTGAACATCTTGAGGATCCATGGGGAGCTTTAGATGCTCTGATAGAAATAAGAAAACCAAGAATGGTTGTAATAAATGTCCCTTATCATGAAATTGTACCAGAAGGTGCAAAGCCACCTGAACATCTTCACTCATTCAGGGGGCCTGAACTTCAGCAATGGGCAATTCGATCTAACACAAAAGACTATAGAATTTCTCTCGCACCTATTCCAGAGAGAGGCAAGCATAATATCGTGGCAACATTTTTTTTCTCTGAAACCTCCCCCCGTATGTTTAAGCTTTCACGAGGTGTACTAAAACTGGTTGATGATTTAAAAATAGCCCGTAACGAGAAAGAAAGGGCTTCACTTCGAAGGTGGGTGGAGGAGAATGCAAATGAAGATAAAATCTTACGTCAATATACCGAAGAGATTCAAAGTTTAGGGCCAGGAGAATACAGTTGGAAAGAGGCAGTTCTGTCGTCCATAGGAGAAGCAAACGATATATCATTATTTGGAGATAAACTATTTCACTGTCTCCTTAATAATCTGCCACAAAATCAGGCAAATTATCATTGGGTGAATCTTTATCTGTCTAATAAAATAAACCAGACGATAGCAGAGAAGGAGAAACTTTCGAATCAGCTAAATCAGACGATAGCGGAAAGGGAGCATCTCTCGAATCAGCTAAATCAGACGATAGCGGAAAGGGAGCATCTCTCGAATCAGCTAAATCAGACGATAGCGGAAAGGGA
>CAKZKY010000239.1 GCA_937124575.1 uncultured Pseudomonadota bacterium
GAAGGGTAGACCTTCATATCGAACGGGCCTTCAATGGCGAAGAGCTGGTCCGCCGGATGAAGGGCTGGGTGACGGTTGACCCGAATCAGGCCATTGAGGTGGTGAAAAAGTATGGGCGGTTAAAAGTCCTCGACGATCGTGAGCTGGTCATCGAATTCGAGAAGATGGAAGACTTTGAAAATCTTCAGAAGGCATCCAGAGAGATCTTTGGGAATGAACTGGATGTGGAATTGATCTCAAAGAAATAAAATGGTCCGCCCCTCAGGGAGTTTTACCCTCTCAGAAAATCTAAGATGGTCTGATCCCTTAGAGGATTGGGGTGGAACAGAATGGTGTAGTGATTGCTCCCCTCAATATCCACTCGCTGGGCTCCTTTGATTTCACGGACCATCCGTTCAGCAACATCTTCCGGTAAGACAAAATCATCCTCCGCCAACATTCCTTTTGTTGCGCGAAGGATGAGGGTAGGGCAGGAAACCATGGAGTAGAATTGGGTCACCTCTTCTATTCTTAAATTGATCGCTTCCTCCTCTATATGTTTAGGGTGAACGCGGGAGCGAATCCCTCCCTCTACTTCTTCCACTTCGTATCGGAAATAGGTTTCCATGTAAGCATTCCAGGGTTGTAAATAGGGAGCCTGTTTCATTAAAGAGAGATAAGCCTCGAAAGAGGGAAAGACCTGCCCCAAACGATCTAAAGAAGGTTTGATCCCTGCAAAGACTTTAGCCATCTGAGTATCAGAGAGCTTTCCTCCGCCATCGACCAGAATCAAACGGCTTACCTTTTCAGGGTATTTGGCGCTAAAGACGAGCGATATAAAGGCTCCAAGGGAATGGCCCATGAGCACGGGATGCTTCAAACGCAGATCTTCTATCAAGGACAGGAGGTCCCTGCAGTGGTGTTCGATCGAATATCCAGTCGATGGTTTGTCGGAGAGTCCTCTTCCACGAAGGTCGATGGTAATGACTCGATGTTTTGGGGAAAGAGACGATGCCAGACAATCCCAGAACCGGCTATTCGCTGTCAGGCCATGAATACAAAGTATGTTTTCTCCTTCTCCTTCCCATAGGTTCAATTGAATCTGAATGCCATCACCTTTGGCCCTAATCATCTTCGGTGCAGACATCTTTTTCCTCCGGTTTTCATTGGTAACCCTAGTAGGATAGGTATTGGGTGCTTAACCTCCCTTTATTACACTCTCTTTAAATCCATAATAACCCTGCTCAGCCTCCTCTTAAATTCAGGCGAGGAGTGAAGGGGTTAGGAATCCCTCTCACTGTTCGTCTTTCTGAAGATCTCCTGAGCGGTCCCTACGATTCCTTTTGGGAAGAAGTAGACGATCAGAATGAAGAGGAGTCCAAAATAGAGAAGCCAACGTTCCGAGAGTCTGATGGCAAAGGGAGCACCTGGAAGCAGGGAGGCCATCAGAACTTGCAATTTTGGGAGAAAGGAACGGGTAATCAGCAGAAAGGTGGCTCCAAATATTCCACCGTAAAGCGTTCCCATTCCTCCCACGATGACCATCAGAAGCACGTCTAACATGATGGGAACACTTAAACTCGAATCAGGGCTGACATAACGAACCCAGATAGCAAAGCATCCTCCAGCCATGGCTGCCACACAGCTTGCAAACGTGGAGGCGATCACTTGATACATATAGGTCTTATAACCAATGGCGATGGACCGCGGTTCATTGTCTCGGATGGATTGAAGAACACGGCCAAGGGGCGAATGGGTGAATCGGAGCATGAAGAGGAAGAGGATCAAACAGACCATAAAGATGAGATAGTAGCTGATGATTCTCCCATTCACATCGATTCCCCAAAAGTGGCCAAACGTATAGTCAACGGCTAAGATTCCAGGGAGCTTGAAACTGATCCCATCATCCCCTCCGGTGATAGATCGTAATTGACTGGCCAGGATATAGGTGAACTCCATAAAGGCCAGGGTGACCATGGCGAAGAAGATTGCACGTATCCGGAGTGAGAAGAAGCCGATCAATATGGAGAGGATTCCTGAAAGGATGACAGCGATCAGAAGAGCCAATGCCAAATGACCATAGGAAATCCATCCCAGTTTACCCATGAAGATACCGACGAAGTAGGAACCGATTCCAAAATAGAGGACATGACCCAGTGAGACGATCCCCGTATATCCAAGAATGATATCGTAGCTGGCTACCAAAGTGGAGAAGATGATGATCTTTAAGACCACATCGGTGATTTCGAAAGAACGAAAGAGGAAGGGTGTGGCCATAAAAAATGCCAGGATTCCGATCTTCAAGAAGAAGAACGGTTCTCTAAACCGGGATTCTTTCTCCCTTAAACGAAAACGTTGGACAGGGGTTAAACCGTCTTGCATCAAATTAGGTTCCTTCTTCAAAGAGGCCTGTTGGTCGAACCAAGAGAATCACGACCAGAAGCAGCATGGTGATTCCAAGAGCCGCTTTTGGAATCAGATATGCCACATAGTTATAGGAGAGCCCTACCATGAGGGCGCCCACCACAGAACCGGTCATGCTTCCAAGGCCTCCAATGATCGCCACAATGAGAGCGAAGACGATTACTTCTCCTCCCATTCCTGGATTGATGGACTTGACAAAAGTGGCCCACATCCCACCGCCAATGGCTGCCAGTGCCGAACCCACCGCGAAGACTCCGGTAAAATATCGGTAGATATTGTGACCCATGATCTGAACCATCTCTGGGTTTTCAACACCGGCCCGGATAACGGTGCCCAATTTTGTTTTTTTGAGGATGGCATATAAGGTGAGGTAGATGATGATTCCAAGGATAATGGCGATGAGTGGATATTTGGATATGACGACATCGAAGATATCCCATGAACCAATAAAATTGAGCGGTACAGGCATGACTTCATCATCAGGTCCCCAGACGACCCGAATCATCTCTTCCAATACGATCATCGCTCCAACGGTGATGAAGATCTGAAAGAGATGGCTTCCATAAACCGGACGAATGACAAGTCTCTCTGTGAGGATACCAAGAAGTGCTACAAATAAGCCGGCGGCAAGCAGAGAGAGGAAAAAGATGGCTATATTGAGGACGACCGAATCGGATCCTCCCCATCCGGTCCATTTATTGATGAATGAAAATGCGGTAAACCCAATATAGGCTCCCCAGGCAAAGAGCGCTCCGTGAGCTAAATTGAGAACACTTAAAAATCCGAAGATCAACGAGAATCCAGAGGCAACAAGGAAGAGGAGCATTCCCATTGCCAGACCAGAGATGGTCAGAGTGATATATGTTTTTGGGCTAATCAAGAGTATGGGTGAGAGAAAGAGGGCTATCACAATCAATTTATGAAGCCATGATCGCGTTGAGAAGGTCATATCGTTCTTTCCTAAAAGCTTAAGCCCCTTTCACCCCACCCTCTCCCAAGTGGAGAGAAGAAGAGGGGGCCTATCCTGAAATACCCAGATACCTCTTTTTCAATTCGTCGTCTCGAATTAACTCTTCCATTCGACCGTGATGAACGGTTTTCCCATCATCCAACAAGTAGAAATCGGTTCCCAACTGGCTGGCCATATAAAAGTTCTGTTCCACCAGAATGACCATCGTATGTTCTTTCAGTCTTAGGATGGCCTCAATTAAGTGCTCGATAATAATGGGAGCTAATCCCTTAGAAGGTTCATCGATGAGCAGAAGCTCATTGCGGTTGATGAGGGGCCTTGCGATGGCCAGCATCTGCTTCTGACCACCGCTTAGGACACCTGCCTTCGATTTCCAGAAACGCTTCAGGTCCGGGAATATATCAAATATTGTCTCAAGCCGCCTTGAGGTATGTTCATCCTCCTCAATGGCAGCAACCTTAAAATTCTCCTCCACAG
>CAKZKY010000240.1 GCA_937124575.1 uncultured Pseudomonadota bacterium
TCTATCGATTAACAACAGCGGCAAGGTCTTTGTAAGAAACATCATGATGAACCCCATATAAATATCCCTTTCAACGACACATAACAATAAAAGGAGAATATCGGATGGCACTTGACAGAATCATCAGCGAGAAGCGGAAAAGGCAATGTGCAAAACTAATTGAGATTTCCAAAGATATTGTGAGACAGGCTTTTAACAAATTTAAGCCAGAAGAGTTGGGGATCACCTGGACAGGTGGGAAAGATAGTGGTTTAACTCTCTGGATTATTCGTCAGGTTTGCCAGGAGAAAAATATTCCCCTCCCCAAGACCATGATTATCGGAGAAGGGGATGAGTTTGAGGAAATCGAAGCGTTTGTCGAAAGGATGAAAAAGGAGTGGAACGTTCCATTAGAGGTCTGCCGAAATGAAGATGTTTTAAAAGCGGCAGACTACCGCTTGAACGCCCTGGTAAGGGTAAAGGACTTAAATGAAAGGAATCGTGAAGAGCTAATTCGTATCGGCTTTGAAGGAGATGAATTCCCTTTTGAGGCAGAATCTTATGTAGGCAATCACTTGATGAAAACCGTCGTCTTCAATCAATTTCTGGAACGGAACAGGATCAAGGGAATTTTTCAAGGACTTCGGTGGGATGAACATCCAGCCCGATTTGATGATCCATATTTCGAGTTTAAGGAAGGAGGGCACTTGATGCCGGAGCATACACGCATCCGCCCTATTCTCCATTTTACGGAGAAGGACCTCTGGGATACTTACGCCGCTTTCAAAATTCCATACTGCCCTCTTTATGAACAAGGATATCGTTCCTTAGGGGCAAAGACAACAAGCCTCATCTCGGTGGAGGGGGTTCCTGCCTGGAAGCAGGACCTGGAAAATACCGAAGAGCGAGCCGGTAGGCGACCGGACAAAGAGAAAGCCATGGAGCGAATGCGACAGCTTGGATATATGTAATGCATGCCACAGATGTGTGAAATCCTAATTTCATAACTCCATGCTCACCGGCAGACAAAATCCAAAAAACCCAATGATCCAAGAACCTAAAAAAATGAAAATGAAGGTTTGTTAGGAATGTCAGAACTTATTCTCCCTCATGGTGGGAAATTAAAACCTTTGCTCCTTAATGGAGAAGAATTGAAGGAAATTGTAGAGAAGGCAAGAACTCTTCAGAAGATTTGGATGACAACCCGGGAAAGGGATGACCTGATCATGATGGGGATTGGGGCTTTTAGTCCTCTTGAAGGGTTCATGGGCAAGGCCGACTGGAAGGGTGTATGCGATGAAATGAGAATGACCGATGGAACCTTCTGGCCAATTCCCATCACCCTTTCTGTGCCCGAAGCTATTGCTAAGGGCTTGAAGGAAGGTCAGGAAGTTGCTCTGTTCGATGGCAAAAATGACGAACTCATGGGCATCCTGCTGGTTCAAGAAAGATACAAGATCGATAAGGCTTATGAGTGTAAACAAGTCTTTAAAACCAATGACCTCCGCCATCCCGGAGTGGCCAAGGTGATGGCCCAGGGAGAAGTCAATCTCGCCGGTCCGGTTAAGGTGCTAAGCGAAGGTGAATATCCAAAAAAGTTTGATGGGATCTATGCCACCCCCGAAGAGACCAGAAATCTCTTTCAAGAAAAAGGGTGGAATAGCATTGCAGCCCTGCAACTCAGAAATCCGATGCATCGGTCCCATGAGTATATTGCCAAAATTGCTTTAGAGATTTGCGATGGCCTTTTCATCCACCAGCTTATTGGAAACCTGAAAGAGGACGACATTCCAGCAGACATCAGGGTAAAATGTGTTGAGGTTCTTGTGGAGCATTATTTCCCGAAAGAGAGAGTGATTCAGAAAGGGTATCCTCTCGAGATGCGTTATGCTGGCCCAAGGGAGGCTTTGCTTCATGCAATATTTAGACAGAACTATGGAGCTACCCACCTCATTGTGGGAAGGGATCATGCAGGGGTGGGAAATTATTATGCTCCCTTTGAGTCTCAAGAGGCTTTCGACCAGATTCCTTCGGATGCCCTTAAGATTAAGCCATTGAAAATAGATTGGACATTCTATTGCTACAAATGTAAGGGAATGGCTTCCTATAAAACCTGTCCTCATCCTGAAGAAGATCATTTAATATTGAGCGGGACGTTATTACGCAAGAAACTGACCGATGGAGATTCTATACCTAAAGAGTTCAGCCGCCCTGAAGTTCTCAATATCCTGGCCCATTATTACCGGACTCTATAAAAAAGATGAATAATGTCTCCATGCCTCTTCTGCCCTTGATTGGTCTGACAGGTGGATTCCTATCGGGATTGCTCGGTCTGGGAGGAGGGGTGATAATGCTTCCTCTTCTCACCCTCGCGGGTGGAATATCTCTCAAACTCGCAACCGGAGCCAGTTTGGTGCACGTATTGGTGGCTGCCGCCGCAGGCACATTATCTCACTTTCGTGCTGGAATGGTAGATGTCAAAGCAAGTTTCATCTTGGGAATTGCTGGTATTGCAGGAGGGCTCCTCGGCTCATTTTTTTCCGTTCCAATGTCAACACATATTCTCAACCTCATTTTTCTTTTTCTGGTTATATCGGCTATCTTTCTTCTTTTCATCCCAATTAGGTCCAATAATGAAACTTACAGAAGGGGGGGTAACAGGATCGTAGGTATCCTCATCGGTCTGGGATGCGGTTTATTGAACGGATTATTGGGGGTGGGGGGAGGATTTATCCTTATCCCCCTAATGGTCTATATTCTCAGGATACCCCTGCGCGTAACGATTGGGACATCTCTCATGATCATTATGATCTCATCGCTGGGAACCTTTGGAGCCAAATACGGAGTTGGGCATATCCATTTGATGATTACATTGCTTGTGACCTCGGGATCGGTTCTCGGTGCTTTATTGGGAGGTTATGTGAGTCGAAAGACCCACATTGAACACCTACGTCTAATCCTCATCTCCCTTCTCTCTCTTATCTTTATATCGGTCGCATACAAAACGTTCTTCTGATTCATTTTCTCTTTAAGAGAGGTTCTGAATAAAAGGCCGTGACCATCTCGTTGCTGTGGTCGGTGTCGGTCTGGATGCCGATGGCCAACACGGGTGGAGGGTCTTTCCCGAAGGCTGATCTAAAATCTTGATGGATGTTACGTTTAAAATAGACCCACTGCCCTACTTTGCCTTCACCTGACTCAAGCACAAAAACTTTACAATTCGACTCTCCGGGATGATCAAAGAGATGTCCTTTGGGCAGGCGCGTTGCCCAGATATATTCGATCTTAAGTCCGGAAGGCTCTCCGATTCCAATTCTTTTAAAAATCCCTTCTTTTCCGAAAATGACGATCACCCGTGCTGGGGCATCGAATCGATCTTTTCTTGTCTCAATGGCAGACCGGACTACATTGGACACCTTCCATCCCCAGGCCAATATTGGAAGGTTTCTTTCCTTCTTCTCTACGGTTTTAAAGAGAGACGACCGACTCCCTACACTCTCTGCCTTGATGATCCCTTTGCCACTTGGAGAATATCGCGTGGGAGCAACTGGAAAATATTTCACCTCCCACCAGCCCTTGACGGGTGATTTCGGCTCTTCAGGGGTTTCCGGTGGCGAACCTAAAGGGGGGAGTTGAGCGATCATCAAGAAAAGACCAAGTGATATCCCCAGGAGTTTCATGATGATTATTTTATACCATATTATCAATTGTGATGAAAAGTTTTGACAGGTCCGTCTCGATCGCATCCAATTGGCACATTCAACCAATGAGACATAAAGTCGGTTCGGGTCCTATGAGCATTTTATTCGATTTATTGGTTCTTCCGGCTTTTGTATGGGCGCTTTTCTCCTCTGAACGATCACCCCCCC
>CAKZKY010000241.1 GCA_937124575.1 uncultured Pseudomonadota bacterium
TTATAGATATCTTTCCTGTGACCAATTCTGAGGATATGGACTTCATCTCCTAATATTGCATAAATGACCCTGTGATCGCCGATTCGATATTTCCGAAGGCCTGCAGATTGTCCTTTGAGGGTTGGATAGGTATCTGCCTTTTCTGAAAGCTCTTCTTCAATTTGATCTAAAATACGATTGGCCTCTGCCATAGAGAGCTTTTTTAGATCACGTTGAACGGATTTCTTGTAAAGAATGTTATAAGCCAAGGGACTTCCTCAACTCTTTGCCTGAAATGACAGGGTCTGTTTTATTGTGGAGCCGATCCAGGGCGATTTGAAGATCTGCATAGTCTTCAATATAAGATTCAAGTGCTTTCTGGACAATATAAGAGCGAGGTCTTTCCGTTTCTTTGGCGATACTGTCCAGCCGGTCAGCAAGGGTCTTAGGAAGCCTAACTGATATTGCCGTATTCATAAGTCACCTCCTGATTGAATTGTATTACATCAACATACAAAAAGTCAATGAAGCCATAGAAACATTGTAAAAATGATGATATTCTATTTTTTGAAAGCATCATCCAATCTCATGAGCTGAAAAGGAGAACAGAATGAATTTATCGGCTGAGAGGCTTTTAGAGATTGCGCAATATTCGATTGTCCGCCTGGATGGGGCCTGGTTTTTAGCTCTGGCTCAAAGACTTGGGAAAGAGACAGCCTGGGAGATGGATATCGAAACGTGGAAGCAGTTTTCCTATATCTTTGGGAAAAGGATCAGGCAAGAGGTCATCCTTAATCCCGTGTGGCCGGAAAGTTTTTTAGACACTCTGGAAATTCTGAGCAAAGTTTTAAAAATTGAGGGCCGGAAGATAAAGATCGAAGGAGACATCATCACGGTTCAGACCAAAGACTGTGAGGTCCAGAATGCGATTGCAAAAGCTGGGATTGCGGATTGTGGAATTGCGACCGTACATACCTATCAGGGGTTAATCAAGGGTTTATTCGGAAAGGAGATGAATCTTCTCATCCGACACACAAAAAATCTGAATCAGGGCGATGATTGTTGTGAAGTCGTCATCTCAAAGCAGACTCAAAAGTAAGGAGGATACTATGGATATCCAGACGGTTCGATCATTCTTCATGTGGTGTACGATCATCAACGGAGGGTTACTCCTCTTCTCGTTTCTGACCTGCGCCTATGCCAAAGATTGGGTTTATCGGATGCACGGCAACTGGTTTCCCATGTCAAGGGAAACCTTCGATGTGGTGATCTACTGTTTCATAGGGATCATGAAGGTCATTGTTCTCATGTTCAACCTCATCCCGTATATCGCTCTTGGGATCATCGCTTGAAAAGGGGCTTATGACCTAAAACTACTATATTTTAAAAATTTCTTTGAAAACTACATAAAATTTATTGCATTTTTATGCTTTCTATGTTATGGTTTTATGCATGAGAACGACTATCGAAATTACCGATGAGCTCCTCCGCCGAGCAAAAGAAAAAGCAGCGGCAGAAGGAACAGCCTTACGAGAAGTGGTTGAGACAGCACTTCGATTTTACTTAGCCAAACCTCGCAGGGCTACTGGATACAAGTTAAAATGGCGAACAGAGTGTGGGCGAATGCTTCCTGGAGTATGCCTTGATGATAGAGATACCCTTTTTGATCTAATGAACGGCCGACCATGATCGCTATTGATACTAATATTCTCGTTTATGCTCGTCGCGAGGAAACTCCATTTCACAAGGAAGCCAAAGAATTATTGAGAAATCTCGCAGAAGGAGATAGTCCGTGGGCTCTGCCTTGGCCATGTATTTATGAATTTCTTCGAGTTATTACTCATCCCAAAGTTTTTGACCCGCCAACACAACTGGAAGTAGCCCTTGAAGATCTCGAATCACTCATAGAAGCCCCCTCCCTTCTTTTGTTGGGTGAAGGACCCGGACATTTCGATCATATGCGTCTTATGGTCAGCACCGGACATACCATAGGAAATTTGGCACATGATGCTCATATCGCAGCTCTGATCCGTGAGCATGGAATTGACGAATTGTGGACCACCGACAGAGACTTTACACGTTTCAAGGGCATTCATATTCGAAATCCATTCCTCTGATAAAGCCTGTTTATCCTCTATTTTTGTTATATTGATCTGGCAACAGGACTGCCTCA
>CAKZKY010000242.1 GCA_937124575.1 uncultured Pseudomonadota bacterium
AGATTGAAAACTGTTAAGTTATCGATTTCATTGAATGTAAATTTTTCCAAAGCAAAATAACTGTCGAAGATGAATCTTAATTAAAAATTATTCTTCGAAAAAGATTTGTAGCATGAAACTTCTTATGGCTCCTACTTCAATGGTTAAGGCATTCATATCTGCCTCTTCTTGGCTCCTTCCTCTCTATTTCTGTCTTATATGTTTCTGAACTATTTCACCTTTTCCGCCAAACAAGAGATCTCTCTTTCTATAAATTTTTTCTTGTCCGATTTATATCAATATATTATAAAATATTTTAGATTAGATGGAGCAGATTATGATCGAGATTCGCTTTCATGGAAGGGGAGGGCAGGGGGCGGTGGTGGCCTCCAAAGTGCTTGCTGTTGCCTTTTTTCACGAAGGGCTCTATGTCCAGTCTTTCCCCGCTTTCGGAGTCGAGAGACGGGGCGCTCCTGTGATGGCCTTCCTGAGGGTGGACCGTGAACCCATTCAGTTGAGGGTCAACATCTATCAACCCGATCACATCATCGTTTTAGATCCCACGCTGATCGGAGCTGTGGATGTCACCTCAGGGCTTAAAACAAATGGGTGGATATTGATCAATTCACACAAACCTCCTGAGGCATTTCATGAGTTAAAGAATTTCAGAATTGCCACAGTTGATGCTACCTCCATTGCTATCCGAAATGGCTTGGGTTCCCGGACCAACCCGATTGTTAATACGGCCATCCTCGGCGCTTTCTCGAAGGTGAGCGGCCTGGTGGGAATTGATTCGATTGCCCTGTCAATCCGTGAGGAAACTCCCGGGAAGAAAGATGAAAACGCCAAGGCAGCAAGAGAAGCCTATGCAGAAGTGAAAGTTTAAAGGTAAGGGTTAGGATGCCCGTTTCGTTATAAGGTTAGGTCATAAGTATCTAAAATCTTTTAGACGTACCCCCTTGACCTAATACCAAACTGGCCTCATAGCCTTAACCCAAAGACCATACACTTCGTCAATACAAGGATTGGTGAGATGACCAAACAAATTACCTTTAATAAGATTTCTGAGATGCCCATGATTGCTGTCTCCGCTGGAGATATGGCGTGGAATAAAACCGGAGCATGGAGAACGCAGCGTCCTATTTATGAAGATAAGACCCCACCCTGCAGTGCAGCCTGCCCAGCAGGGAATGATATCGTTAAATTCATCCAAAAGATTGAAAAGGAGGATTTTGAGGGAGCCTGGAATATCATCAAGGAAGAGAGCCCTTTTCCGGGAGTCTGTGGAAGGGTCTGTTTCCATCCCTGTGAGTCAAAGTGCAATCGAGGATCGTTTGA
>CAKZKY010000243.1 GCA_937124575.1 uncultured Pseudomonadota bacterium
CCCTACGCCTCGGCAGAGGGAGAATATCCCGGTTTGGTTTCTTCTGGCCTGTGCCGTTCAGATGAAACTCCACCGGAGTGCTGCCTTTCAGAAGTTGGATTATATCCTTCGGTCCGGCTCGATTCTGACGAGGGTGAGATTTAATGTGGGGTTAAAGGGAGGGGGATTTAACGATAAGAACAAAAAAGAGCGGAAGATTCCCATTGATCAGGACACGGCCCGTAAGTTTTTTACCGATACGGAGGCTTCTGAGGTGGAGGATTGGTATAACACGGACGTGCAGAAATGGTTAAGGAGGCATCGGGGCTATTCGGACAAGGAGGGGATCTTTATCCTCGATCCCACTTTGATTTGCCTTCCCGATAATCCGAATTATCGGGAGTCTTCGCTTTTGCCGTTAGACCAGGAAGGGAGGTATGTGGATGTCAAGAAACTTTCTCCCCGGGAGAGGAAGCGATTTAAATATACGCGTGCTTATAAATTGACGATGTTACTTCATTGGAGTCGGCAGGACGATTATTTCATGTTTGCCGGTGGACATTTGGGGAGGGGAGATGAATCGGGGCTAAAACGGGGAGAGGAATGAGTGGACCGATTTGTTTCTCAGATCGGCAAAGGGGTGATCAAGCTTTTGATCATGGATCGGGAGTTTATCGATGGAGCCATGATTAGTCGTTTCAAAAAGATCCATGGGATTGACTGCTTAGTTCCCTTGAAGTCGAACATGCATGCGCTGCTGGATGCCTTAGGGATTTCAAGAATGGACAAGGTGGAGTGGATGAAGTATGAAGAGGTCAAGGACGAGAGAGGGAGGATCATAGAGGTAGAGGAAGTGGCTGGGGTGGGGAAAGTGGAATCGTGGGACACCTGTGAGGTACCGCTCTACGTGGTGCTGGTACGGACAAGGAAGGCCGATGGCAAGATTGAGCTCTGGGCCCTGGCTTCGACTAAGGAATTCAGAGCCCCTTGCTTAGCCCGAGAGCTCTATAAGGGTCGGATGCAAATCGAGGAGAGGATTGACCAGATCAAGAATTGTTGGTGGGTGGGGTGCTTTACCACTCCGAATTTCAATGCCGATGTGGTCCACGTCTTTTTCGTTTTACTGGTCTATACGTTGATTCAACTCTATTTGAAGGCGACCCATCACGAGGCGTTGGCCACCCAGACGATCGAGACGTTAAAACAGGAGGAACGATTAGGGAAGGACGCGGTTATTGTCTATGCCGAGAAATACTTTGCCGTTTTTGACCTCGATGAGTATACCGACATCATTCTGGATCTTAGAGAGAAGCCGAGAGAAAGAATGCGTCGATGGATCAAGAAGTTTAGAAGACAAAAGATCAGGGCCCCTTGATAGACCCTTCTGTTCCCTCCGCCACACCCCAGTGTTTAGAATGCTGTCCAATCGGATAGCCAGGAGAAGTTTTTCCCTCTCTGAGCCTTTCTTCAAATTTGCCCCCTTCTTTTCCCTCCCCATTTATGCCACTGCTCATCCTCCATCTGAGTGAAGCCCTGTTTACCCAGCTTCGGGTCGGGAAACAAGCTTCCCCACCCACCTCTCCCCTTCTTATGTCTGAATCGAAC
>CAKZKY010000244.1 GCA_937124575.1 uncultured Pseudomonadota bacterium
GCCGTTCCAATGGCATTGAACATGAGTCCCGAGATCATCGGCCTCTCTCTAAAGTGTGGACCGAAGACGCTGACCGTAGCGACATTGGGATGGTAAGAAATCCCTTTTGCTTCGATCAAAGGCTTGATTCCTTCCAGGGTCTCGATGGCCGCCTCCAGATTCTTCTGATCGATACAGAACGTCATGTTTCCATTGCCCTCAATATCGACATTATGAACGACGAATTCGATATTGATATTTCGTCCTCCCATGGCATGAAGGATCGTCCCCGGAACATCGGGGCGGTCCGGTACTGAAAGAATGCTCACTGTGGCCAGACCCGTTGCTGCCATGATCCCTCCCACTTTGACTTTGGCCTTCTCCTCCATCTTCTACCCCATCAGAAAATCCTTATGCTTACTCCCAGATTCTTCTGTCATCGATCTTTTTGGCCCGGTCCGGAATGCCTCCTTTCACGGTAAAGACCACTTCGGCGGTTACTTTGAGGGTCTCCTGAACCTCCTTCTCAAGCCTCCTTTTCATGACCATCTTGTCCGCAATCTCTTCCTTCAATTCGACATAGATCGCCATCTCATCCCGATAATCCTTTCTCGTCACAACCACCTGATAATTGGCAATGGCTGGAAACTTGACCATGATTTCATCCACCTGCCAGGGATGGATAAAGATTCCCCAAACCTTGGTCACCTGATCGGTCCGGCCCATGATTCTACCGAGACGCATGGACGTCCGGCCACAGGCGCAAGGCTCGCTGATCAGATAAGAGAGATCTCCGGTGGCAAAGCGAAGCATCGGAAAGACTTTGCTGAAGTTGGTAGCCACAATCTCTCCTGTGGCTCCCATCTCCAGCTCCTTACCTGTCTCTGTGTCAACAATCTCCACAATCACATCCTCAGGGATGTGCATCCCCTTCTTCTCTGGACATTCATATCCAAGACACCCCACATCGACCGTGCCATACCCTTGGCGAACCAGGAGGTCCAATTTCGATTCCAGTTTTTGACGGAGTGATTCGGGAAACATCTCCGCACCAACAAAGGTCGCTCTCAGATGAAAATCCCTTTTGGGGTCGAGATGCATGCCCTCTGCGGCTTCGATGATCGCCATGAGAAAACTGGGCGTTCCAATATAGGCTGTAGCCCGAAGCTGTCTCATCAGATTGATCTGCATCGAGATATTGCCTGGTCCCACAGGGACGACGGTAGCCTTCATCATACGGAGCGATTCATCCAACATGAGGGCCAAAGGGGTGAGATGGTAATTGAAGGTATTGAGAACAATATCGCCGCTTCGGATCCCGCAGGAAAAGAGAGCCTGGGCCCATCGCCTATCTTCGTAATCCCACTCCCCGGGTTCATAGACCGGTCCGGGAGAGACGTAGATTCTTCGGACCCCTTCCTCTGAGATGACCCCAAATCCTCCGAATGGGGGGCCTTCCTTCTGGGCATTGACCAGATCTGCCTTTTTTGTAACAGGAAGCTTTTCAAGATCCTTTAGCTCTCTGATCGCTTCAGGCTTTAACCCCACTTTTTCAAAAGCGGAACGGATTGCCTTTGAATGGTGATATCCATATTGAAGGATTTCGGAAAGCCTCTCTCTCTGGTAGGCTTCTCTCCTCTCCTTTGACATCGTCTCCTTCTCTTCGTCGAAATAGCCACGTCGTCGATCACTCATTTCACTCACTCTCCTTCGTTCGAAATACTGGAACCACGGATTCCATAATCGTCATTGTAAATTTTGCATTTAAAA
>CAKZKY010000245.1 GCA_937124575.1 uncultured Pseudomonadota bacterium
CATTTCGGTATCAGGAATGGGGAGATTACCCTCCTCGATCCCATCGCCTTTAAGAAAGACCCTTCTCAGATCATGGCCCTCTTCGATCATTGCCAGAAGGAACGAAGGGACATGGATTACCGAACTGAAGAAACGGTGATTGAAATGCTCCCCTTCATTGAAGAACCTTTTTACCGGTCCGAAAAAGTGAACCGCTCCTTTCTCACATTTTTGAAACGAACAGAGGGTGTCGACTTCATTTTAAAGAAGATGCATGCCCTGGGCTTCCTTTCAAGGTATATCCCAGAATTTTCTTCGGTTGAGGGAAAGGTCCACTACGATCTCTATCACGTCCACCCCACCGACAACCACTCCCTCCTCACGGTTGAGGAGTTGGTGAAGCTTAAAAGGGGAGACTATGAGAGGGACTATCCCCTCCTCACCTCCCTCATCCGAGAGACGGAGTCCATTCATCTCCTTCTTATGGCAGGACTGCTTCATGACATTGGTAAGGGAACAAAAGGGGATCATTCCATCATTGGAGCCGAGATGGCCAAGGAGATAGGCCTTCGCTTGGGACTCTCATCCGAAGAGAGTGGGGTTCTCCATTTTTTGGTTCGAAACCACCTCTATATGATCGAGACCGCCTTTCGAAGAGACCTTCTCGACGAACGGGCGATCGAACGTTTCGCCGAACAGGTAACGTCATCCGTTCAGCTCAAGATGCTCTATCTTTTGACATTTGCCGATATCAAGGCCGTTGGCCCAGAAGCATGGACTCCCTGGAAAAATTCCCTTCTTATGGAGCTCTTTCTTAAGACCTCTCATTACTTAGAAAAAGAGAGGGGCCTATCCCCCTTGCCTTCCTTACCTTCAGAACTCACAGCTGAATACTCCGAGGACCTTCCCTTCAGATATCTCTCCAGTTTTTCTCAAGCAGAGATTATTGAACATATCGAAATGGCGCGATCCTTGGGAGAAAAAACGCTGCAAATGGAATGGGATGTTGAAGAAAATAGACGAGCCAGGGTCACTCTCTGCACTAAAGACCGCTACGGTCTATTCGCAAAGATCACGGGCTCTCTCTTCTTAAATCGTCTCAACATCCTCCAGGCACAAATCCATACTTGGGGAAATGGGATAGCGCTTGACACCTTTGAAGTGGAGGATGCCACAGGAGAGATTGAGAAGCGGCTTCATCAATTTAATCAGGACCTCGCAGAGATTTTAGAGGGAAAGGCAACTGTAAAAAATCTCCTCGCACAGAGAAATGAATCAAAATGGGTCCACCCAAAAGTGCTCCCAAAAGTGCCTGCGGAGGTGAAAATCAATAATCGGGATTCCGATTTTTTTACGATCGTTGAAATCATGGGTGAGGATCGTCTGGGAATCCTATTTGAACTAA
>CAKZKY010000246.1 GCA_937124575.1 uncultured Pseudomonadota bacterium
GTATCTGGATGAATCGGTACAAGAATGTAAAAGTGGCCACGAATAGGCTGAGGTAACCTACCAATAATAAGAGGATGAGAACGCTTGGTATCACAGGTACGTTCCCGTAGTTGTGAACCGCTACAATGATCCAGTAAAGAATCCCAAGGAATGAGACGAAGCCAGTGAGAAACCCATACTTAAAACTGCTCCATAACCCCTTTTCTTCAATAGCATAAAAGAGAGGAACAAGGGCAACCCAGGCTAAGAATTCGAGATCGAAGTTGGGAAAGGAGAGGATAATGAGAATTCCAGAAATGAAGCCCAGAAGGAGATCTCTTTTTTTCATGGCTTCCATCTTAAAGAATAATCATATCAATTTCAAGGAAGTTTTAATATGAGGGGAAAGAGGAGTAACTAAAATTAAAATATTCTAATCTTCATTTAATCAATTTTTAATCTTCACCAGTTAATCTTTTTAAAGATAAATTACATCCAAATAGAATAAAAGCATGAGAGATCATCTTTGGGCAAGCAGGTTTCATTTTGCCACCTTATTCTTTATAGGAGTCGCCATATTTTTATCCAACCTTGGAGGCCGGGACCTCTGGGAACCGGATGAGACCCGGTATGCGGTCGTGGCCCGGGAGATGAGAGAGAGTGGGAATTGGATTTTGCCTCACCTCAATGGGAGAATTTATGCTGATAAACCCCCTCTCTTTTTCTGGCTGGTCAATCTCTCTGTCTTCTTTTTGGGAGAAGATTCTGAACTGGCCAATCGCCTTCCTTCAGCATTGGCCGGGCTGTTGGCGATCCTCCTGACGTTCTTTTTTGGAGTGAAGCTATTTAATTTCAGAGTTGGCTTTATTTCGGGTTTCATTCTGGCGACCTGCTTCTTCTTTCCACAAATCTCCCGGTGGATGATGTTGGACTCTTTGTTTACACTCCTATTTCTGCTAACCCTCTATTGTTTTTATTGTGGGTTTGAAAAAGAGGAGGGGCGACGAAAGTGTTTTCTTTTCGCAGGACTTTTCATGGGGCTTGGGGTATTAACCAAGGGGCCAGTTGCCTTTCTTACTCTTCCAATCGTTTTGATTTTTAACCTCTTGCAACAGGAAGGTAAAAAGTTTTGGAATCAGGATCTTCTCTTTGGGTTTCTTCTTTCATTGGCTATTGTCTTCATCTGGTTGATACCAGCATGCTGGCTTGGGGGAGAAGCTTACAGAGATAAGATTCTTTTTGGCCAAACCCTTGGAAGGCTAATCGAAGGGGGAAGGCATTTTCACGCTAAACCCTTCTTCTTTTATTTTATTCGCTTCCCTTTGGAATTTTTCCCCTGGATCGTCTTTTTGCCGGCTGTCTTTTTTTTTACATTGAAAGATGTTAAGAGTAGAAGCGAAATATTTCTTCTAGTCTGGTTCATCACGGTCTTCCTGTTCTTCACCCTATCCAAAGGGAAAAAAGATAATTACATCCTCCCCCTTTATCCGGCTGCTGCAATGCTGGTAGGCGTTTTATGGGATTCCGAATTGGATTCCAACAAGAGATCCAAGGAACTTCTCGCTGGATTGATCTCCTTAACCTCCCTGTTTCTTATGATCTTTGTTTTGGCCCTACTGGGAATTCCGAATCGGTCCTATCCTGTCATTGAACCATACCGTTTGTTGGTGTTGGGTATCATTTCTTATCTATTGACCGGTTCGCTTCTCTCCACTCTTTTCTTCATGAAAAGGCGGAGATGGGCTTCTTTCATCTGCCTTGTAATGACATTTACTTTCTTTCATCTCCACCTTTCCTATGCTTTCCCTCACAAGATGAATGAGCTGAGGTCGATGAGACCGTTTTCAGAAAGGATTCTTAAAAGAATGGAGAAAGAAGATGAGTTGAAGGTCGTTTTCTTCAGTCCCACTGGGCTTTACTACTATACCCGGAGACCATTTACCGAAGAAATTTGGAGCCAGGATAGATTGATTAAAGTTTTCCAATCATCTGATCGAGTATTTTGGGTAGTCCAAAAAGGAGATCTCGATCAGCTCAAAAAAGATTTAAGAGTCGAAATTTCCCCTATCGACCAGGCAAAGGTCGGGCATTGGGACATGGTCCTTATTTCAAACCGATAGAATCGCAAGGAGGTAAAGCGTAGGTGCAATGAGCCCTATGAAGAATTCAAAAAGTAAACGCAGATGGATTTTGTGGACGATCCTGTCCATTTTTTCTCTATGTTTCACTTATTTTGGGTGGCTTGTCATTCTATTTTGCCGAGACTATGGCAGCACCCCTTCCCATCACCTGATTGGGAACAGACCCTCCAATGTTACCGCATTAAAAGAAGAGGGAAGTTCGTTCTCTTTTCTGGTGCTGGGCGATACGCATGGAAGCGAGGCGGCGGAAATCTTGATCGAAATGGCATTAAAGAAAGATCGTTCTTCGTTCATGGTCCTTTTAGGGGATTTTGTCAAAACACCTGACATCTGGAACCACCGCTTCTTTCTAACGGAGATGACGGTTGAGATCAAACCGCCTTTTCCAGTTTTCTTGGTTTCGGGTAATCATGATATTGATTATAACGGTTCAAAGATAAAGAGAATTGACCGAAGGGTAACGCCAGAGATTTATGAATCGCTTTACGGGGCAAGAAATTTTGATTTTGTCTATAACGATTGTCTGTTTATTATCTGCGGGGTTGATCTGAAATTTCCAACCCTATATTTAAACTACCTCCATCATATACTGTCACAAAAAGGGAACGGGAAAAAACATATTTTCGTCTTTATGCATTATCCGCCCAAAGGTTTGGCCGAGCATATCGAGGGATCTCTTCCTATCCCAAGAGAGGAAGAGTTCTTTACTTTATTGGAGAATTATAAAGTGACCGCATGCTTCTTTGGAGATTATCATGGCTATTGGAGGGGACAGAGAAAAGGGGTGAACCTGATTGTCTCAGGTGGTGCGGGGCGACTCAAACACTCCCAGCCGGATTGGGGTAAATTTCATCACATCTTGAAGATTACCGTTGAACCGGAAAAGTTTGTTGAAGAGGTCATCACCCTTCAAGAACAGTCTGAATGGGAAGATCGGTTTGAGGAATGGATTTTTGCGAATGTCTTTCCTGCCCTGGGAACAGCCCCTGAAGTTTATTATCTGATCTTTGTTGGTTTTGTAATCGTCTTCGGCTACTGTGTATTCAAACTCGCCGAAGTCCTCCGATTCCTACGTTGAAATAATCCAGTCACTGGTTTAATATAGGGTAGTTTTTAAAGATGGAATGAAGATGAAAGAACAATCATCAACTTTATGGAATCGCCCATCAGGACAGGTAGGGATTCTCCTGGTCTTCTGTTTTGTCCTCTTTTTTTTGAACCTTGGACAGTGGGATCTCTGGAACCCGGATGAACCCCGTTACGCCCAGGTGTCAAGAGAGATGGTCAACGGAGGAGATTGGGTTTTGATGCATTTTAATGGGCAGATCTATGGTGACAAGCCTCCGCTCTTCTTCTGGTTGATCGCTTTTTCATCTTTTTTATGGCAGGGATTCAGTTCTTTCTCAGTGAGATTCCCCTCCGCCCTTTTCGGAACACTTTCGGTTCTTCTCACCTTCCTTATTGGGAAAAGACTTTATTTTTCCCGCACAGGGTTTCTTTCCGGACTGATTCTTGCGACAAGCCTTGAATTTGCTTATCTTTCCACACGCGCCAATATTGATGCCACGCTCACATTCTTCACCACGTTCTCTTTGCTCTGTTTTTTACAATGGTATGGAGGGGCTGACCCTCATTCCTTAGGGGCAAGGGAGGACAAGAAGGATTTCGTCATTTATGGGTTCTATATTGGAATGGCGCTGGCGACATTGGCAAAAGGGCCTGTGGGGTTTGTCCTTCCTCTTTTAGTGGTCCTTGTCTATCTTGCCGTTCAAAAAGATTGGAATGGCATCAAGAAGATGAGGCTCATTTTGGGAATGATTCTGTTCATTTTCATTGTCTTTGCCTGGTATCTTCCTGCTCTATTAAAAGGGGGGAGGGAATATTTTAATGAG
>CAKZKY010000247.1 GCA_937124575.1 uncultured Pseudomonadota bacterium
GTAATGAAAGCATCTTATACCCAGCTTTCATTTGACTTTTAAAGACTATTTTCCATTTTTTTCGGAACAGTCTCTAACAGCTTACTTTTTACTCCTTACTTGACAACGGTCAAGACATCGTTCACAGAAATAATGGTCACGACATCGTTCAGTAGAAGCACTGAATTGGAAACTCTGAAACTGTTTAGGTAATGTGATGTCGTGACCTGTATCATCCTTATCGCATTTGGTACTTGTATTCTTCAACCTGGATCGTTTCCAGGAAGAGCTTTAGCTTTTGTTCTTTGACATCGATGGTAGCCACAACGTATTCGGACTGGGTTTCGGGTGGAGCAGAGAAGATTTCGCCGAAGATGTTCAATCGGAGGTCACTTCGGATGAATCTCACAAGGTGATAGCACCCTTCCTCCGGCTTATCCAAGGGGTGTTTTGGGGCATCGCGTTTGCTCGGGAAGATCAATTTTTTCTCCATGTCAGCCAATGCCTTGAGAGGAGTTTTTCCTTTGATTTTACTGTAGCGATAGGTGCTGTTATGCCGGTGCTCGAATGCCAGCGATTCTTTCCGAAGCTGCGGCATTGACACCATGGGGACCTTATCGAGAAACTTCTGCTGATAATGGTCATTGAATTTTTCGACGAGGCTGTTTCGCCATGGCTCAGAAGGCGGAATGAACCAGAGATCGACGCCATAGCGCAGGCAGAAACGAATCAGGGGGCCCATGCCTCGTGGATGGGTCGGGCTTCCGTAAAAAGCCAGTTCATTATCCACCTGGAGGTTCTCTGGGATGCCCATACGCAGCCAGAGCGCATAAATAGCGTCCAAAACGCTTTGCGCTGCTTTGGAGGGCATGGCCTCTATTCCGCACCGCTTAATTGCGGTATCGACGGCATTTAAGCTGTAGAACCGGATCGGGCCCGTCGGGTAGCAGGGGCCGACCAGATCAACCTGATGGGGTTGATTGGGCAAAAGTGCTGGGAGTTCAGGATATTTCTTGCCCTTTAGGATGTATCTTCCGGTCCGCCGATGGGTTAATTTGCGGCGGCGCAAGATACGCCCAATAGTGCGGAGGGAGGGAAGCGGTTGGACCTCCATATCGGCCATCTCCCATTGGATAGCCTAATCACCGCAGAAGAGGCCCTTGTTGTACAGGCTCAATCGAACCATCTCCACGATTTTCTCGATCTCCGCAGGGGTGCGTAAAGGACTGCTAAGCGGTCGCCGAGACCGATCTTCAAAGCACGTTGGATCATCCGGGGTGTATCGTGCTAACCACTTGTACAACCAT
>CAKZKY010000248.1 GCA_937124575.1 uncultured Pseudomonadota bacterium
TTTATCTACATAAAACTGCATTTGTGAAGGTGGAGCCTTAAAGCTAACCTTTTGAAACGAATACGGAGTTTAAAGGATCATGTGGGCCGTTTCCTTAAGAAGGGCAACACTTTTTTAAGGAGGGGACTGCTTGAATTTTGAGGGGTGGTGTGTTAAAGATTTTTAAATTCTTTCTGAGGTTTTGAGATGGCCAAGAAGTGTGAAATTTGCGGAAAAGGACCTGTTTTTGGTCACAATGTGAGCCATGCAAACAATAAGACCCGAAAGGTCTGGTATCCCAACCTTCATAAAGTGAAGGCTGTCCGAGAAGGACGTACGGTTCAATTAAAGGTCTGTGCCCGTTGCCTTCGTTCAGGTTCTGTCACTAAGGTTGCCTGATTCTAAAAAGAGTCGCATCGTTCTATCGTCCCATTGTCATTTCGTCTAAAACAGAATATCAAACGACGCAACTATGCGACTACATGATTCCATCAGGATTCTGCCTGCGATTCGATTCGGACTCTTTCTACTCGATGAACCCCTTTTATCTTTTCAAGACCTTTGATCACTTTTCTCAGATGGTTTAGATCCCGGATCTGAAGTTCGAACGTGCCAATCGCCTTTTTATCATTCGTTGTCTCCACTCTGGCATTTGTGATGTTGGCTTCGTGGGAGGCGATGGAGCTGCTGATTTCAGCCAGCAACCCTTTCTTGTCATCGGAATAGATCTGAATCCGGACAGGGTAGCTATATTCCTTTATCGAATCCCACTCTACCTCGACCTTTCGGTTAGGATCTTCATCGAGTATACTCTGGCAATCGGCCGTATGGATGGTTACACCGCGGCCTCTTGTGATGAAGCCAATGACCCGGTCTCCGGGCACAGGGTTGCAACATCCTGCATAGCGAACCAATACATTATCGAGCCCTTTGATCAGAAGGGCATCTTTCGGGCCAGTGCGTGTGATTTTATGAAGGAGACTTTTGATGCGACTCTCTTCTTGCTCCTCCTTCTGCTCCAGTTTTTCTGGAGGTAGAAGCTTTCCAATGATCTGGTTGGCAGTCACTTTTCCATATCCGACGGCGGCGATCAGGTCTTCGGCCCCCTGAAAACTGAATTCGCCAGCAACCTTTGCCAGCTCTCCTGATTTGATCGATTTGGCCAACTGGAGATCGTATTTTCGAAACTCCTTATCTAAAATCTCTTTGCCAAGCGCAATCGATTTTTCCCTCTCTTCCGATTTGAACCACTGGCGGATCTTGGTCTTTGCACGTGGTGTTTTAACAAACTTGAGCCAGTCCTTGCTTGGTTTCTGATTGGGTGAGGTGAGGATCTCAACCGTATCCCCACTTTTGAACTCATACTTCAGTGGGACGATTTTCCCATTGACCTTTGCTCCTATGCAATGATTCCCAATATCCGAATGGATGCTATATGCGAAGTCCACTGGGGTGGCCCCCAGCGGAAATTCTTTGACCTCTCCCTTGGGGGTGAAGACATAGACCTCATGAGGAAAGAGATCCACTTTGACGCTTTCGATAAATTCCTGATCGTCTTTCAAGTCGCGTTGCCACTCGAGGAGCTGTCTCAGCCAAGTGAATCGCTTATCATCCGCCTCATCCAAGGGTTTTCCTTCCTTGTATTTCCAGTGAGCAGCGATGCCATCTTCTGCGATCCGATGCATCTCCTGGGTACGGATCTGTATCTCGATCCGTTCCCCGTAGGGACCGATGACAGCGGTATGAAGCGATTGGTAGAGGTTCTCTTTGGGAAGGCCGATGTAGTCCTTAAATTTGCCTGGAATCGGTTTCCAGATGGAATGAATGATGCCCAGGACATCGTAACAGTCTTTGATATTTGGAACGATAACCCGAAAGGCCGTTATATCGTAAACCTGAGAGAGATCGATATTCTGGTCCTTCATTTTCTGATAGATGCTGTAGATCTGCTTGAGCCTGCCCGTCACCTCTCCTTCGATCTTATTTTCATAGAGCTTCTTCATCAGTGTTCGTTTCACTTCATCAATATAACGATGCCGCTCTTTCTCCTTTTTGGCGATCTTTTGCTGGATCTCTCCATAGATATCGGGATAGAGATGCTTAAAGGCAAGGTCTTCCAACTCAGTCTTTATCCAATCAATGCCAAGGCGATTGGCCAGCGGGGCATAGATATCGAGCGTTTCTTGGGCGATCTCGGCCTGCTTCTCGGGAGTATGGTATTTTAAGGTCCGCATATTGTGAAGGCGGTCAGCCAGCTTAATCAGGACGACCCGTATGTCTTTGATCATAGCCAAGATCATCTTTCGGAAATTTTCCGCCTGATTTGCTTCGGATGAGCGGAGTGAGATCCGGCTGATCTTGGTCACCCCATCCACCAGATCGGATATCTCATTACCAAAATTATCACGAATCTCCTCAAGTGTGGTCAGGGTATCCTCAACGGTATCGTGGAGAAGGCCGGTGGCTAAGGTAGCAGGATCGAGTTTCATCTGGGTGAGAATTCCGGTCACTTCAAGCGGATGTGTGAGGTAGGGTTCTCCGGAAAGGCGGACCTGGCCCATATGGACTTTGGCGGAGAAGACATAAGCCTTTTTTAAGACGTCTGTGTTGGCATTAGGATTGTAGGAGATCAGACGATCTAAAATATCATTGAATCTCAGCATCTTAATTCCATCTTACTATAACTGTCCAAAAATTCAAGGGGCTGATTCCCTTTGAGACATAGCTATCTGAAAAGACCAAGAAATCTATGAAGACACCCCATCCTGCCGGCTCCAGCCCCGACAGGGGGTGGGGCCGGCAGTGGCGGAATTAAGAAGCAAAAGGTTTTTAGGGCTCTCAAGACAAAAGTTTTGACAGGGTTTGGATTGAAATTTATAATGGAATTGCTCGAAGTTAGGAGAATCCCTCAATGAAACGCTGGCTGATAGGAGTGGTCTTTGGTATCGGCTTAACCGGATTGATATTTTACCTATATCTGCATGATCAGAACGGAGAGCTTCCCTATATCAAGGTCTCAGGCAATATTGAAACGACAGAAGTAGATGTGGGTTTTAAGATATCTGGAAGAATTGTCCAACTTTCGGCCAAGGAAGGAGACTGGGTTGAGCAGGGGAAAATCATTGCCCGTCTGGATGATGAAGATCTTCGTCAGCGGTTTGAATTGGCTCAGGCCACACTAAGATCGGCACAGGTGCGATTGGAAAAGTTGCTGACCGGTTCGAGGCCTGAAGAAGTGAAGGAGGCAGAGGCCAATCTTCAGCAGGCACAGTTCGATTTTGAGAATAAGAAAACACAGTATGAACGGATGAAGAACCTGTTTGAAAGAGGGGTGATCCCGAGAGAGACGCTGGATAATGCAGAGGCCAGATTCAAGATTTCAAGGGCGGCATTGGAAGGTGCCACCGAAATCTACAAAAAGGTGAAAGAGGGACCGAGAAAGGAGGATATCGAGGATGGAAAGGCTCAGGTGGAGCAAGCGCGTGCCTCGTTAAAGTTAGCGGAGACGCAGCTCGGTTATACCATTCTTCGTTCCCCCATCTCCGGAATCGTTCTCGTTAAATCGGGTGAAGTGGGTGAAGTGGTCAATCCGGGAACGACTATCTTAACCTTAGCCGATGTTCGAAATGTCTGGTTAAAAACGTATATCCCGGAGACCGACCTCAGCCGGGTGAGATGGGGGCAAGAGGTGGTTGTAACGACAGACCTACAGCCCCGTAAAGAGTATAAAGGGAAGATCTCCTTCATCTCCTCACAGTCTGAATTCACTCCCAAACAGATCCAGACGGAGAAGGAGAGGGTGACTTTAGTTTACCGTATCAAAGTGGACATCCCCAACCCTAACCATGAATTAAAACCAGGCATGCCTGCCGATGGAAAGATCTTATTGACACTGATTTCTCCAGATAGGAAATAGGTTTTAGGCAGGGTGAAGAGGTTAAGGCAGCCGGTTGAGTCTACAGTCAATTGGCTAAGGTAACGGTAATGAAGCCCGTTTTGGTTACCGGTTACGGTGACGTTTAAAGGATAAAGATAAGGGACGATAAATGTAACCTTCTAATTACGATACGGGCCTCGTTAGGATGATCATTAGATTTTTTTCTAAAATATGCTTTCCATTCAAACGACCGACCTGACCAAAACCTTTGGACATCTAACAGCAGTCAACCGGCTCAATTTAGAGGTCAAATCGGGAGAGATCTTTGGCCTTGTTGGCCCGGATGCCTCAGGAAAAACGACTACCCTGCGTATGCTTTGCGGAATTCTTCCCCCTGATAAGGGAGAGGCAAAGGTGGCGGATTGTGACATTCGAAAAGAGGCTGAACGTTTAAAAGAAAGGGTCGGATACCTCCCTCAACGATTCGGACTCTATGGAGATCTGAGTGTTCTCGAAAATATCCATTTCTATGCTGACCTATACCGGGTCCCGAAGCGAAAGAGAAAAGAACGGATCAAAAGGCTTTTGCAATTTGCAAATCTTGAACCTTTTGAAAAACGAAAGGCACAGGACCTCTCCGGCGGAATGAAACAGAAACTGGGATTGATCTGTGCTCTGATTCATACCCCACAGATCCTCTTACTGGACGAACCGACGACTGGCGTCGATCCCCTTTCGAGGAGGGATTTCTGGATTATCCTTTATGATCTTTTAAAGGAAGGGGTCACGATTCTTTTTTCAACCTCTTATATGGATGAAGCTGAGCGATGCAATCGCCTCGGATTCCTTCACCAGGGGGAACTGATGGTTGCGGATACGCCCTCAGCCGTTAAAGAGAGGATCGGAGGAAAGATTCTGCAACTCCGAGTCGAGAACCTCCATCATGCCATGAAGGTGCTGGAAAAGGAGAAGGCCTTTCGAAGTGTTGTCTTATCTGGAGACAAGATCCATCTCCTTGTAGATGATCCAAAAGAGGGGGAAAAAGTGATTGGAGATCGTTTGAGAGAGAGGGAGATTAAGATCGTTGACCTCATGGTCGTAAATCCATCTCTGGAAGATGCCTTTGTTTCGATGGTGAGGGGAAGGAACGAAGATGGAAGAGGGGTGAGGGAGGAGGGAGGAGAGACGAGAGATGAAAGAGGGCAAGGATGAATTCATATGCGGTTGAGGTAGAAAATCTTACGAAGACCTTTGGTGATTTCGTTGCGGTGGACCGCATTCACTTCCAGGTGAAGAAAGGAGAGATTTTCGGTTTTCTTGGTCCCAATGGAGCTGGAAAATCGACGACCATCCGGATGCTCTGTGGTCTGTTGATACCCACGTCAGGAAAGGGCAGGGTGGCTGGGTATGATATCCTTGAAGAGCCAGAAAAGATCAAACAGGTCATTGGATACATGTCCCAGAAGTTTTCCCTTTACGAGGACTTGACAGTGACCGAAAACCTCCATTTCTTTGGAGGAATCTATGGGCTTTGGGGTTCCCTCCAGAAAGAGAGGGAGAAACAGGTCAAAGCGATGGTTGGCCTGGAAGAACTTGGGGATCAAATTACCAGAACACTACCCGTTGGCTGGAAACAGCGATTAGCCTTAGCTTGTGCCATCCTTCATCAGCCCGAGATCCTCTTTCTTGATGAACCGACCTCGGGGGTGGA
>CAKZKY010000249.1 GCA_937124575.1 uncultured Pseudomonadota bacterium
GAAACACCAGGTGGAGGGGGTTGGGGAGATCCGAAGGAAAGGCCGATCGAACTGATCGAGAGAGATATGAGAGATGGGAAATACCGGTAGGGGCCCGATTCTAAACCTCCATGTTGCAGGTCCCCCCCAGGGACAGAAAATGGATAAAAAGCTATCTTCCTCTTCGTAGCCTGGTCGCGCTTCTCAACATTTAGTCTCTTGCGCTTCGTCTCAGGGAATCGAGATCGATCTCGTCTTGTTGACCGACCACCAGGTCTTGTATTCCGATAGCTTCGCCTTGATCGACGTTCCGTCCTTCAGTTCCTGATACCCCAACAAGGCGATCTTCTCCTCTCTCGCCTTGATCCCGAAATACCGCTCCCGATAGTCCAAAAAAACCGCCAGACTCTTCACAATCCGATCCAGTGCCTCCACCACCTCCACCTTCCCCATCTGAACCTGCGCCAACCACCTCTCCCCCAACCACAACCGCCGCTCCATCTCGTCTCTGATCCAGGTTTGCATAAGCCCTGGTCCCCGGAGCTGTTCAAGAGGAATGAGGGAAAGTGTTGAAGGGTGTTTTTTGAGATAGGCCTGCACCACTTCGATGGGTTGGGGTTTAGTCATATCCAGATCAACGTATTCGATCTCAACCACTTTCATCCCACTCATCCATCGGTAGCACCATCCTCCACTTCCGTAGATTAAGATCGTGTTCCCGTCGCGCTTCATCTGAGCATAGCTTTTTCCCGGAATCCCGTAGTAGTTCCGGAATTCCAAATCCAGCTCGTGAAGCAGCCATTTATCCGATTCAGCTCCTGCGTGCTGTGCCACGTTCACCTTCACTCCGATCTTATGCTCCTGATGGAAATAAAGGCCTTCGTAGACTTCGTCCGAATGATCCATGTCAAAATGATCCGCAGCGATGATGGCCCCTGATCCTCTCCCTCCCGCGTATCCCATGAATTTGTACCCCCCAATATCCTCAAGGATCAAGAAATCGCTCACCGTCGCCGTCACCCCAAAATAAGGCGAAAAAAGTACGAAACAAACGGCTAACCCCAAAATCCCCTTTCTCTTGCTCATTCTCCACCCTCTCCTTGCTCGCCATACTGCCTTTTCACGATCTCCTTGATCACATCCGCTACGTTCCAGTTCCCCTCGCACCTGTAATCCGGACAAACGGCAACCTCTTTCAATAACCCCAGCACTTCAAACTTATTCCCTCCCGGATACGCGATGATAAACGGCACGTACGAATCGCTTTCGTTTAGACTCCCATGCCACGCCTTGCACGCCACCCCAGAGGTATATCGATTCTCCGGGTTATCCTTCGTGAAATCTCTGAAGATCAAAACGACATCCCCACTCCGTTCAGGATGGTTTAGCCCTTCTGTTACGTAAAAATCATTTGTGCACATATGGGAAACGATTTGTGGACATGGTTTAATTTTTCCTTCAGAGGTGAAACTCCCATAATTTTTTATCCTCCTTGTAGATCATGAACTTTACATTTGGGATGAGGCAGAGGATGATCGATGTCCCTTCGGGGCATCCTGTGGGCCACTTCCTTCCCATGAACATGATGGTTCCGTCTTTCCTGGTCTTTCTTTGGAGGTGGATGGAGAAGATTCGATCAAGGTCTGTGGATGGGTCCAGGGATCTTAATTTACTCTTTCCCTCCTTTATCGCCTCTTGCCATCGTTTGATGGGTATCTCGTTTGTCTCTTCGTGACGCCTCTGCTCATTGTAGTAACTGACGAGGTCATCCAAGATCTTTTGGGCCTGAGAGATCTCTTTGACCTTGTGTTTTTCACAGAGATAGGGGAGTCTTCTCTGAAGGTAGTCAAAGATCTTTTCAACCTTTCCCTTGGCCTGAGCCTGTCGTTTTCCTGTATAGATCATTCCAATGGCGAGACTCCTGAGGGCCCTCTTGAACTGGATCTCGCCTTCATCCTCACGGAGCTTGTATCTCACATGAACCCCTTGGTGAAGAACGAACCGGAAGATGGAATGGTTATCCAGATAGTAGGCCAGAGGGATCCCATGGGTGCTGACCGTTTGCCTCACCGCCTCGAGATGCTCAAAGGTCGTCTCTCTTTCAACGATCCTCGCCCCTACCACCTTTCGCGAGTAGTCATCTTTGGTCAAAATCAGATACTGCTTCTCCTTCCGATGGGGAACCCAGAGATGATAAGAGGAGTCGTGTTGAAACAGGGCTCCCGGCCCCGAGGTCTCAAATCTCGTATAAACCTTCCCCTTCTCCTCTGGGAGGGCATGATAATACCCACTTCTGAGGGCATAGAGCCTGAGACTATTGCGACAAAAAGGGTGACCAAATCGCTTCTGGGCCTCCTCGGCCAGGAAGGCAAAGTTGAACTTCCCACGAAACAGATCCGCCTCCTGTCGAATGTATTGAAGTTCTTTGTCCAACCATTGTCTCACGTCCTCCCTCAAGACGTGAAAGGTACTCTCCGTCCTTCGCCATAACCGAAAAGGGTTCTTTCGGTTTTTTAGGAGCCAGCGCTTTCGGAGCTGATGAAGACGGCTCCTCTTGATCCCTAAGAGCTCCATGGCCTCTTTCTCTGAGATCTTGTGTTGATTGAAGGAGTCAAGCACCTCCTCCACAAATTCAACCGGCAGCCTCTTATGGATTCTCTCCCTCATCCTGCCGACAATTCTCTAATGAGGACGACCGCATGAGCAATCTAAACTTGTATCTCAACCCCTTGGAACCACCTTAACCTATTAAAAAATCTCATCTTTATGCTTAACTCGGCTTGTATCTCACGGGGATTGAAAGACAAAAGAGGCTCCCAAAGAGGGTTGAACAAGGAACTCGGCTTGTATCTCACGAAGGTAGAACTGGGTTCTCCCTGTCAATTCAATCGCTTTCCTTAGCCTCTCGGCTTGTATCTCAAAGAGGGTTGCCTTGTTCTGGGCCTTTCTCCTCTGCCTCCATTGCCTCTGATAATCGGGATGAGTAAGCCTCCACCCTCTGAGATAGTCATAGCGACCCCGCCAATAGCCTGGATTCCTTCGGCTGAAGGACCTGTTGTTCTCCCTCTTCCTCAGTCTCTGGCATGCCTTCGAACAGGCCTTCTGACGATCCCCTACCCTTGGATCTGGAAGAAATATCTTTCCACAATAACAACACCTCTTGAAAGCCATCCTTAAACCCCTCCTTGCCTCAAGCCCACCTGGAGATAGTCAAGAAATGGCTCAAGGGAATCAAAAAACTCCAGACCCAATCGCAAAAAAAAGCCAGCCAGGGGATTAAAACCGTCGTGCAGAAAAGGCACCTAAAGCAAGTTGCAATGCCGAGGAGTTAAAAAAGATATGAGCTCTTAAAAGCTTACCGGGATTTTCCACAGCCTCCACAAGTTATGAGTCTCCCCCCAGACCCCCCTCATTACTACGACGATATGTCCATAAATGATTTTTACAAAAAGTACACAAATGATTCTTACGTAACATAAAGTTTGATTTTTCTTGAGAACGCTATCGAAATGGCCTATTATAAGGGAGAAAAGAACACCTAGCGCAGGGAGGCCATTTCATGAAAAAGGTGAAAATCAAGATTCCCGAAGAACTAAGAGAAGGCATCCCTCTGAAGACAGGTCGAAACCATACAGTTCGGCTTGAAGTGACAGATGAAGCTTTGACGGTACATACGGGTCTTTCATTGTTTTATGCGATGGCAGAGGCTTTGGAAATTCCTCGGGTTCTGGATGAGCATGTAAGAGTCAAGCAGCGGGAGTCGGGATACCCGGAGTCGGAACATCTTTTGGCCTTGGCGGCCAATGCTTTTGTAGGAGGGGATTATTTGGAGGATCTGGAAGCGCTTCGGGAAGATGTGGCGATTCAGAGAGCCATCGGGCGAAAAGATCTTCCTGATCCCACGACGGCGGGAGATTTTTGTCGTCGCTTCACGCTGGGCCATTTGCTGCAGCTGAATCGGGCCTTTGGAGAGATAGAGCAGCGGGTTTATGAGCGACGTCCGGAGATCAGCGAGTGGACGATTGACATGGATGCGAAGGTGCATGAGGTCTACGGCGAGAAGAAACAAGGGGCGGCCAAGAGCTATAATGGGATCTATTCGCTTCAGGTGATGTATGGATTTGTTCATGAGACGGACGAGCTGATTCACAGCGAGCTTCGTTCGGGCAACACGCATCCGGGGGCGGGAGGGAGAGGATTTCTGAGGCGATTGAAACGCAAGATTCCCGCAGGGATCAAGGGGGTTCATCTTCGAAGTGATTCGGCGCTTTATAGTCAAGAGGTGGTGGCGTTTTGTGAAGAGGAAGGCTGGACCTTTACCATTACAGCCGATCAGACGGCTCCTTTGATGAGGCAGATCGAGGCTTTGCCGGAGTCGGCATGGCAGAGGGATCCGGAGGAGGATTCGCTGAGCTATGGGGAGCTTTGGTATCAACCGATCAAATGGACTCACCCCTATCGGTATCTGGTACGGCGTGGGAAGAAGGGGGCCAAGAGCGGACAGGGGGTGCTTTTTGAGGCGTTGAACTATTCGTACTACGTGGTGGTCACAAACCGGGATGGGGGCATAAAGGAGGTTCTGGAGCTTCATGACAAGCGAGCAGTGACGGAGAGAAGAATTGGTCAGTTCACCCATGAATTTCTCTTTCATCTTCCGATGGAGGGGTTTCTCAGTAACTGGGTTTATCTACTTTGTGCTCAGTTGGCCTACAATTTGTCGCTTTGGATTCGAGACCTGGTGTTACCGCCATTTTATCGAAAGAAACACATGAAGCGGATCCGAAGAACCATTGGGCTGATTGCCTCGAAAGTGACCCATGGAGGGCGTCAGATTCGGCTGAAGATCTCGGTGCTTCATCGGTGGTGGCGAGACTTTGTCTATGGATGGCAGAGGATTCCAAGGATTCAAGGGGCTATCGGGGCCGGATAGATGAATGGCGTTTCCCTTCTGGGGTAGGACGGTGTAGTAAGAAGATAGCAACCAAGGGGGTGGTGTCCCTTTATGATGGTCCAACTCCCTTTCTCCTTCAGGAAAACCCCGCCCTGGAGTCCAGGGAATGGTCCTCGGGAAGAAGTTGAACCTGTTTTCAGATATCAAAATACCTCCCATAGTTCATTTAACCCCCAAACTTTCATTTTTGTCCGCTTGTCGCTGGATTCAGGTTAAGAGCATAACTGACCATGATTCCCAGGGATTTTCGAGTCGGATCAAAAAGGCCAAGAAAGGCGAGCGAGGCCTCCATGAGCATGGCCATTCGGGCTTTGGCTGCAAATCCGATCAGATAAAGGGGGTAGAACTCGGGCATCAGGTGGTGTGTCAGGACATAAAAACCCGTCGCACCTATCTGTTTGGCCGCCTGAACGTGAAGGCCTCGTTTCAAAATCAGGGCCTGAGCGCGGAACGCCTTCGCTGTCGTGGGCCAGCTCATCAGGGCCAGAATCAAGATCAGGGCGGTAATGGAGGGGCGAAACAGGGCGGCGGTGAGGATCAGAACCATAACCGTCGGAATCGCAAGGAGGATGTCGGCGAGTCGCATCAAAACAAGGTCCATCCAACCTCCGTACCAAGCCGAAACCATGCCGATC
>CAKZKY010000250.1 GCA_937124575.1 uncultured Pseudomonadota bacterium
AAATTCAGGCCCTTGTGAATACTTTAAAATTGGCTGCTTGACCAATTCATGGCTGCCAAAAAGGTGCAAAAGTAGAGTATTCTTAATTAAGGGTTTTAATATATGGAGTGGCAGCAAATTATAGGTTTCTATCGGGCTGCTAAGTTAGAGAGTTTTACAAAGGCAGCGAATGCGACATTGAGAACCCAATCTGCTCTTAGCCAGCAGATAAAAGCCCTTGAACAGGAAATGGATTGCATGCTATTTGAAAAAGTTGGGAAACGCAAGTTGGTTCTGACCCCAGCGGGGGAAAGGTTTCTCCGGTTCGCTGAGGCCCTTTTTGAGCAACATGAACTTCTCATAGATGAGTTAAACGAAATTAAGGGCCAGCAGATAGGGCGTTTAAGAATTGCTGGTCAATTCGCTGCGCTTTATTATTTACTTCCTAAAATAGTTAGACAATATCGACGCCTTTTCCCTCAAGTTGACTTACTGGTATTGGACCGTTCTCTTCGCGATGTCATTCAGCTAGTTAGAGCAGGAGATATCGATATCGGGATTGGTTTGAAATCTGCTGTGCCCAAAGATCTGGAAACCATTCCTTGGAAAGAAGCAGAGATTATTCTTGTGACACCTACAGAACACCCTCTGGCAAAGTCAAAGAGAATCACGATTGAAGACATTGCAAAATATCCCTTGATACTGGCCCCAGAGAACCACAAATATCTTACAAGCAACTCGTTAGAAAATATTTTCGAGGACCGTGGCCTCGATTATAGGATCATTATGGAGGCGTCCACCATTGAGTTAGGGTCAAAATATGTAGAATTAGGGCTTGGGATATCTATAGTCCCCTCGAAATTCGGATTAGACACGGTAAAAAAGAGAAAGGTCAAGTTAATTCTTATTCAATATCTCTTTGAACCCGATTATATCTGTGCTATCAAACGAAAGGATAGGAGATTTCAACCCTATAAAGAGGCCTTTATTAGCCTTCTGGTTAAAGGGGATAAAAAACCAGGAAGACAGTTTAACAATAGAGAGAAGATCGGATAAATCGATCTTGAAGACTATTTTTTATAAACGGAGAGGTCTAACTTTTTGGTGTGTTTTAAGTTAGACGAGAAGAGACTTTGTGGAGTTCAAGGTTGCCATTTTATTTTCGAGCCATCCACCTGGACCTCTGCCAAGAATATGGCAATTGCCCCTTTGTTTTAGGCGGCCATAACTGCTCCAGCACAACTATCGATGGGCCTGTTGGCGGTCTATGTGTCTCCGTAGTGTCTGTGGTCGATCAGAGCGATTTTTCCATGAACCTCAACCCGTTCAAAATCCGATTTGCCTCCCCACATACACCAGATCCCCTTTAATGCCTTCCGACGGAAACCTCACCTTCCAGGACAAAGGGAAACCCAATATGGATCATCTTTCCTCACCCTCAACTTCCACTGTCACTTCAAATTGATCGGGGAACGGCTTGTTAACCTTAACCTTTTCCAATCTGGCCTCTGTCAAACCAACCAGGTGGAGTTTCTTCAGAATATATTGGGCAACCATCCTTTAACCAATTATGAAGTTGTCTTGAAATTTATCCGAAGGACCAAGACTTCGACCGGTCTTAATATACGCGCCCCCCCTTCATTTCAAGAAATACCAAAAGGGCATCCGCATCTGGCATAAACAAATGTAAGCACTGACCTTAAAACACATTACACCTAACGGCCAAGATGGAATTACTACATTAGCCCAGGAAAAAATGGGAACTAATTTTTTTGCGAGTCCTTAAGGTTGACTCTCAAAGAGGATGATCGATCGTTTGATCGAACTGAAAGGAAGCAAGAAGGTGGCGGTTTTGATCAATCGATACCGAACTTTTGTGGATGGTTGGAGTCGTTCAAGATCCTCATCAGAAGTTTTACCCCTCATCGCCAGGACGACCCCTCCCCTTCTCAGGAAAGGAGAGCTGCGCAAGAGTAGGGTATCGAGATCGGAGAATGCCCTTGCGATTGTCCCATCGAACCTGCCCTCAAGCCTCTCAAGAATCTCCCTATTCTGAATGCGGCCGTGAATTGCAGTAATTCCTTTTAATCCAAGAGTTCGGATGATATGTCTCTGGAAATCGACCTTCTTTTGGACCGAATCGATGAGGGTCACATCGAGGGAAGGTTGGATTATTTTTAAAGGAATTCCGGGAAAGCCGGCGCCTGAGCCAATGTCCAAGAGAGATGAGATTTTTGAAAGGTGAGGGGCGACCGATAATGAATCGAGGAGATGCTTTAGAACCATTTCCTTTTCTGTTCGAATGGATGTGAGATTTATCTTCTCATTCCATTTGCAAAGCTCCTTAAGAAAGAGGTCAAATGCCTCCACCATCCAGTCCTCCAGTTGGATTCCAAAATTTAAAGCCCCTTTGATCAGTAAGTCTCTATTCTCTTTCTCCATAGAGAAGATTCATATCATAAAAGTTACCTCTTGACTATCCTTAATCAGCGATTCCGTAATTAGAATTTTTTAGTCCCACGTTTCATCATCATTTCAATCGTTTAGAATCAAACCGTTACGTTTGAGCAAATTCGCATTTTTAAAAAGCTTGACTTTTAGGAAGGGGGTGGTTTGATGAGACACCGAGGGCAGTTTAGCCGCTCTGAGCGTGTCGTTCGATCCCGGCTCGCTAAGCTCGTTGACGACCAACCCTTCCTGTGCGGGAGCTTGGTCTCACTGAGGCGGGTCTGTGGCAAAGAAGGATGTAAATGTAGCCGAGGCGAACTTCATCGAGGGCTTTGCATTGCTCTGAGGGTGGGGCAGAAGCGTAAGATGATCTATGTTCCCCAGGCACTGGAGGCAACGGCTCGTGGATGGGTGTCAACCTATCAGGAGGCATGGCGGATGATGGAGGAGATTTCCCAGGCCTGTTTTGAACGGTTTGTTGAGGGAAAAGAGAAAGCTCGTGGGGTGAGGAGTGGAAAGACAGCAGAGAGGGGGAAGGGGCCATGATGCGACGGTTCTGTTGTTACATTGACAAGGTCTTCGATTTCGGCCATAGGGTTAGGGCGCTTCGTGACCGACGTCAGCGGCCGAGGATTCCGACCTCAGCCATTTGGATGAGTGCCTTTGCGATGTTTACGATGCGCTGGGGCAGTCTCCATGGGATTGAATCGGAGTTTCGCGTTTCCAAACGGCTGGATGGCATAGTGGGATTGAGCAAGCCGAGTGCCGATCGAATCGGGGATGTGTTTTGTCTGATTCCATCAGAGGATCCTCGGGCCATGCTCTGGGGGATCAATCATCGACTGGGTCGCAACAAGGTCTTTAATAAGGCGGGGCGGTGGCGGTTTCTGGCGCTCGATGGAGATGAATTTTTTCCCTCTCGAAGTCGGTGTTGTGAGGCGTGCTCGAAGCGAAAGGTCAAGGTCCATGGTCGTGAAGAGATCGAATATTACCACCGAGGCGTGATCTGTCATTTGATCTGATTCGATATCGCTGTCCCCCTGGATGTGGAGATGCTTCGGCCTAGAGAGGGCGAGATCACGGCAGCCAAACGGCTCTTAGAGCGTGTATTGCTCCATGATGGACGGTTCTTTGATGCGGTGGTTGGAGATGCCCTCTACTTAGAAGCCCCGTTCTTTCACTTCTGCATCAACCATGGAAAGCATGTCATCGCTGTGATCAAGGGGGATCAGAGAGCCTTGCTTCAAGATGCGCAAGGCTTGTTTGCTCAGAGGAAACCGGGGCTTTGGGACGACCCCAGACGACTCACAGAGTTTTGGGATGAAGAAGGCTTTGGTTCTGCCGAGGGGGTCAAAGCACGTCTGCGTGTGCTTTATGCCCATGAAACGGTCACCAGGCGACGACGCATCGCCAAACAATGGCTTGAAGACATTGAAGAGCATGATTGGTGGTGGGCAACCACTTTTCGTTTCTCCCAACTCCCCAGCCGTCAACTCTGGGAGATGGGCCATCGCCGATGGGATGTGGAAAATGATGCCTTCCATACCCTCTCTACACACTGGGCTCTCGATCACTGCTTTAAACATGAACCGACGGCCATTACGAACGTTGTCCTGACCCTCTTTATTGCCTTTGTCTTATTACAGAGCTTCTATCTACGAAACCTCAAACCTCCATGCCGGGCC
>CAKZKY010000251.1 GCA_937124575.1 uncultured Pseudomonadota bacterium
TCCATCCCCATCCCTCTCGAACCCTTCACCAGGATCCAATCTCCTTTGCGAGAGATTTCTCGCAAGATGGAAACGGCTTCGGAATGACTCTCTACAACCCTTACTCGTTCATGGGCGAACCCTTCACGAATAGCAGACTCCATCACAACAGGAGCCATCTCTCCCATCACCAGGAGAAAGTCAATGGAAAGCTCTGCTATCTTCTTTCCCAATTGGCGATGGGCCTCTTCAGCGTAATTTCCTAATTCCAGCATGTCGCCTAAAACTGCAATGGCCCTACCTCTCCCTTTCAACTCTGAAAAGGTCTCGAGGGCAAGTTCCATAGAATTCGGATTGGCATTGTAGGCATCGTTGATCAGTGTCCTTTCTCCCCCAAGGGAGATCACCTCCATTCTCATGGAAAAGGGTTGAAACTTCTCCAGAGCCTCCTTTATCTTCTCAAGCTCAACGCCAAAGAGGCTTGCAATGGCAATCGCTGCGAGGGCATTGGAGACAAAATGTTTACCTAACAATGGAATCCGGATTCTTTTCTCTTCTCCTTCCAACACCAGAACGAAAGAGGTCCCTTCTCTCCCTTGAAGGTGTATCTCCTTCGCCATCACATCGGCCGAATGTTTGATTCCAAAAGTGATCTTCTGTCCGTAAAAGGATTCTCCGAGGGAAACCACTCTGGGATCATCGCGATTGACAATGATCGTTCCATCCCTTCTCATCCTACGGAAGAGCTCTCCCTTCTCCTCCTTGATTTTCTCCAAACTCCCCACCCCTTCGAGATGAGCCCTCTGGATGTTGGTAATCAATCCCACATCCGGCTCTGCAATCTCAGTAAGCCTCCGGATCTCGCCTGGCACATTCATTCCCATTTCAAGAACGACTACCCTCTCTTTCTCGGTAAGGTTGAGGAGGGTAAGAGGAAGCCCGATGAGGTTGTTCAGATTCCCCTTCGTTTTAAGCACAGGAAACGTGGTCTCAAGACAGGCAGCGATCATCTCCTTTGTCGTCGTCTTTCCATTGCTCCCTGTTAGGGCAACGACGGGTGTTCCGAACTTACGTCTCCGTTCCCTGGCAATATCTCCAAGGGCATAAAGCGTATCTTTTACCGCGATGACGGGTTTAGACTGATAACCATTCCATCGGATATCTCCAGCCTTATCCTCTTCAATCAACACCCCTCCAGCCTTCTTCTCCAAGGCTTCGATGGCATAGTGATGGCCATCGAATCTTTCACCTTTAAGGGCAATAAAGAGCGACCCCTCGGCTATCGTTCTTGAATCGGTGGAGATGGCCTGGAAAAAGACATCCCTTCTTCCCTGCAGAAGCCTTCCTCCTGTGGCATTTAGAATCTCTCCGATATGAAATGTCACACTTCCTCCAGCGCCCTTTTAGCCTCGATCCGATCATCAAATGGGATCTTCTTCTTTCCTATGATCTGGTAATCCTCATGGCCCTTGCCTGCGATCAGGACCGTGTCCTTGGAACGGGCCAATCGAATGGCCATCCTAATGGCCTCACTCCGGTTAACCACTTTCAGATAACCTCTCTCTGATCTCCAGGCCTCCATGTCGTTTCCATGCCATTGCTTAAGCGAAATGGATTGAAATCCTCGCTCTACCTCCTCAATGATGGCAAGGGGATCCTCTGTTCTCGGATTGTCGGATGTGAGTACTACCAGATCACTATATCTTCCTGCTACCTCTCCCATCAGAGGTCGTTTTGTCCGATCCCGATCTCCCCCACAGCCAAAGACCGTGATGAGCTTCCCACAATTTGGCACAGAATGGGCCATGGTATCCCTGATCGCTGACAAAACTCGCTCCAGGGCATCGTGCGTATGGGCATAGTCCACTATCACATGAATCCCTTTCGGGTTGTTCACCTTTTCAAACCTTCCGGAGACACCTTTTAGGGCTTCGATCCCATCTTTCAATATCTCCAGTGAAAGACCCATCCCAAATCCGGTAGCTACCGCCGCCAGGATATTGTAGAGATTGAATCGTCCGATCAGGTTTGAACGGAGAGGAAACCCACCTTTCGGCGTCTTGATCCGACATGAAATCCCTTCCAACGAAAGGGACAACTCTGTTGCGGAGACATCACATCGATCTCCCAAACCATAACGAAGGATGGGAAGGTGAACCCCTTTTACAATCTCTTCACCTTTTGGATCGTCTAAGTTGGTTACGGCAAACCGTCTATCTTTTTGACTCCTCATCAAAAATTCGTTAAAGAGCTTCTGCTTACTCTGAAAATATCGTTCCAGTGTCTGATGGTAATCCAAATGATCAGAGGTGAAATTTGTAAAAACCGCTCCGTCGAATTGGCATCCATAGACCCGTTCAAGGTCAAGTCCATGTGAAGAGACCTCCATGATCACATGAGAAACACCTTCCTGAACCATCTCCTTTAAAATCCTCTGGAGATCGAGAGATTCGGGGGTCGTGTTCAGGGCTGGAATCACCTTCTGGCCATATCGGTAATTGATCGTGCCAATGACTCCCACTCCATGCCCTGCTTTCTTAAGGATCGACTCCAAAAGATAGGTCGTCGTCGTCTTTCCGTTCGTCCCCGTGATGCCGATCAGGTAGAGCCGGGCAGATGGATCGCCATAAAAGTTCGAGGCGACCCTTGCCAGGGCCTGACGGCTGTTTGAAACGAAAATGGCTGTTCGATCAATCATGCCCGTATCTTCTTCCAGGAGAATGGCCTCGGCCCCCTTTTTGATCGCCTCTCCAATGAAACGATGGCCATCCGACTCCAATCCCCGGATGGCCGCAAAGAGGAAGTTCTTTCCAACCTGCCCAGAATGGTAGGCAATTCCTTCTATCTCCTTGTGGATCTCTCCAACGATCTTTCTAATCTCCAACCCTTCGAGCAATTTCATTAATTCCATAGTAAAAAATTGAATTTTCCAAATCTCGAACTATGACGGAGATTCAAACTTCAGATAGCAAATCTCTCCTCTATCAATCACTGTCCCTGCCCTGGGAATCTGTTCGACAAGCCTTCCGTTGCCTGAGACCTTGATGATCAAACCCTTCCCCTCAATTCGACTCATGGCGCTTCGCATGGACAATCCAGTGAGGTCTGGCATCACCACCTTTTCCACGCCCTTACCCACTTTCACTCCCTCAATGGCTGGCAAAGTCCAGGTTCTTTCACTCTTCCATGAGATTTCAGACTCGTTTCTAACGATCATCGTCCCCTTCGGGAGAACATTAAGATAGGGAAGCACCTTCTCCACAATTGCCCGGAATACAGGCGCTGCTACAACTCCTCCATAGGTCGAACCCTTGGGCTCATCAATCACAACAAGGACAACCAACTTGGGGTCATCTGCAGGAGCAAATCCCATGAACCCACTGGTAAACTTGTCTTCAGAATATCCTCCCAAAAGACTATCCACCTTCTGAGCCGTTCCTGTTTTGCCACCCACTTCATATCCTTGAGGAACCGCCTGTTCTCCAGTCCCTCCTTTCTCTGTGCTTGACCTGAGCAACGCCATCACCTTCTGGCTCGTCTCTCCTGAGATGACCCGTCTGACCGGTTCTGGCTCAAAGGATTGGATTTCAATCCCTTTCTCATTTGTGATCCTCTCTACCACCTGAGGTTTCATCAGAACGCCTCCATTGACAATGGCCGAAAGTGCAGTCACCATCTGAATTGCCGTGACAGCAATCCCTTGTCCGAATGCGATGGTATCGAGCATCACCGGAGCCCAGTATTGAGGATGGTGGAGGATTCCCTTGGCCTCTCCGGGAAGCCCCACCCCTGTCTTCTCTCCAAATCCGAACTGGCAAAGATTTCTGTAGAATCTTTCCTTTCCCATCTTCTCAGCCGCTTTCGCTGCACCGATATTGCTCGATACCTTGATGATCTGTTGGAAGGTAAGCCATCCGTGTTTCGTGTGATCCCGGATCGTCCGGTCATAGACCGTGTATGATCCGTTTTCACAATAGAAAGAATCTGAGGGTTGAACGACTCTCTCTTCGATAACGGCTGCTGCTAAGAAGGCCTTAAACATGGATCCCGGCTCAAAGACATCCGAGATCGCTCTGTTTCTCCACGACCTGGGGCGGTACTGGATGAAATGGTTTGGATTAAAAAAAGGAGATGAGGCTAAGGCCAGGATTTTCCCGCTCATCGGCTCCATGACGATCGCCATCCCGCCATTGGCTCCCCATTTCTCAACGGCATGTTTCAACTCACTCTCAACCACATGCTGAATCTGTTTGTCGATCGTGAGGACGATGTTTCGATAATCCTCTTCTTTCTCCGGATAGGAACCACTCACCATGATCGGCCTGCCCTTCGCATCTTTCTCCGTGGTCAAGATATGCTGTTTCCCGTTGAGCAGGAAATCATACTGCCGCTCAATCCCCTCCAAACCCTTTGAATCGAGACCGACAAAACCGATGACATGGGCCGCTAAATGCGAATGGGGATAGAACCGTTTATTCTCTCTAAGAAAATGGATTCCAGAGAGCTGGAGGCTTTTCACTGCCTCGCTCTCCTTCGGAGAGATCTTTCTTTGGATCCATACAAACGATTTCGAACTCTTCAGTTTCTCCCGCAATTCCTTTGAGTCGTTCTGGAAGATGGAAGAGAGTTGATGAACCGCCTTCTCCACCTCCACCTTTTTAGGCTCTGCATAGACCGAATCCACCTCGATGCTGACGGCTAACTCATTTCCGTTGCGATCGTAGATTGTCCCGCGCTTCGGCACGAGTGGGATCTGGCTCATCTGCTGTCGGGCTGCCAGTTGATAGAGCTGCTCTTGCTTAAGCACCTGGAGCTGGAACATCCTTCCCACGATGAGGGCAAACGAGAGGAAAAGCAAACATGAGATGAGTATGACCCTAACCTTAAACCAATTGATGGATTTCTTCTTCATCGGATAACAATCACCTGATCGGGTTTGGGTTTGACCATCTTCAATTCTTCCACCGCGATCTTCTCAATCCGTGCGTAGGATTTGAGCGTGGTTACTTCTAAACGCATCCTCTTATTCGTCTCGGCAAGCGTCTTCCTCTCCTTCAAAGCATTGGAGATCTCATATCCGAGGTGAATGACCTGAATTCTCGACCACACATAGAAGAGAGAACCTCCGATGAACAGGAGGAGGAACAGGCTGAAGAAGAGGAGGAGAGGAAGATTGATCCCGATGCCTTTTCTCTTCGAAGCTTTCTCAGTCCAGAGAATGCGATCTTCTCCTTTTGGCAAACTTTGTAACATCCTTCACCTCATTGTCTCTCCGCGCACCGCAATTTAGCACTCCGGGAGCGCGGGTTATATCTTCGTTCGGCTTCAGAGGGCGTTAAAGGTCTCTTTGTCACGATTCGCACCACCCCATCCCTTTCCCATCTCCGAAAAGATTCCTTGACCATTCGGTCTTCGAGGGAGTGGAAGGAGATAATGCAGATTCGACCCATCCTTTTTAATACCTTCCATCCTGAATCCAGTATCTTCTGCAGGTTTTCTAATTCCTCGTTCACCTTGATCCGTAAGGCCTGGAAGGTTTTGGTGGCAGGATCAATCCGTCGTGACTGAAACCTTTTGGGGATGGCTCGATAGACGACCTTCCTCATTTCCTGGGTTGTCTGAAAGGGTTTCTTCTCCCGCTCAGAGACGATGGCCATCGAGATCTTCCTTGCCCAGCGTTCTCCTCCGTACTCGGAGAGAATTCTCTCTAATTCGAATAAAGGAAGTTGGTTCACCAAATCAGCCGCTGCAACAGCCTTTCGTCGGTCCATTCTCATATCGAGTGGTCCATCTTCCCTAAAACTGAACCCTCTCTCCGCTTTTTCTAACTGAATGGAGGAGAGCCCAAGGTCCAGAAGAATCCCATCAACGGCTTCAATCTCCATCCTTTTCAGAATCTCCGGAAGTCGAGCAAAACTCTCCCGCAATATTTTTGCCCGAGAGCCATAAGGTTTTAATCTCTCAGTCGCCTCTTCAATGGCCTCTTGGTCCCAATCCATTCCAATGACAATCCCATTCGGTTCGCTTCGCCTCAGGATCTCCTCAGCATGCCCGCCTCCTCCGAGAGTAGCATCCACATAGATTCGACCAGGCTCACATTTCAATAAACCTATCACTTCCTCTACCATCACCGGAATATGTCTAAATTCCATCTTTCGTGATTCGTGACTCGTGATTCGTGATTCGATCAATTTACGATTCACCAATTACGATTCACGTATATCGGTTTAAATTCCCAAATTCGCCAAGGTATCTCGAATCTGGTCAAATCCCTCTTCAGCCTGTTTGGCTACCTCCAACCAGTGCTCCTTAGCAAATATTTCAAAGAAGCGGCCTTCGCCCACCAAGACCACTTCCTTTTTCAGATTTGCATAATCCCTTAAAGTCTGGGGGATTAAAAGTCTTCCCTGGGTATCAATGGTGCAATCGATAGCGCTGGAATAGAAGAACCTGAGAAAGGAACTCGTCTCTTTTTTCAAGATCGAAAAGGAACCCACCTTCTGCTCTACCAGTTGATTCCATTCTTCGAATGGGAAAGCCAAGAGGCAATGATCAAAATTGGTGATAATCAATCGTTCATCATATTTTTTATTGAGAATTTCCCTGAATTTTGAAGGAATGCTGATCCGGCCTTTGGAGTCTAAGGCGTGTTCAAATCTTCCACGAAACACAGTTCCACCCCCTAATTACCACCGATATATACCACATTGTTCCACTTTTTTCCACTTAGGCTTAGAATTATACCTAAAAATCGAATTTGTCAAATAAAATTTTATACTTATTTCAATTATTTTCCCTATACAACCTGATTTCACAATATCTATTAAGAAAGAGAGGTGGGACCCCTATATTTTGTGGA
>CAKZKY010000252.1 GCA_937124575.1 uncultured Pseudomonadota bacterium
AAAAGGTGATACATTGCTTAAAGTAAAAAATATAGAGACACTCTATGGGTTCATTATGGCGATCAGAGGGGTCTCTCTTGAAGTTCAGGAAAGACAGATCGTTTCCATCCTCGGATCCAATGGTGCTGGTAAGACCACTATCCTCAAGACCATCATGGGGCTCCTCGAAGACCAACCTGATAAAGGGACGATTGAATTCATGGGGAAAAGGATTGACGGAAAGGATGCAGAAGAGATCGTCCATCTTGGAATCTCTTACGTCCCTGAAGGGAGGGAGGTCTTCCCGGAATTAAGTGTGGATGAAAATTTAAAAATGGGAGCCTATACCCGTAATGATAAGAAGGGGATTAAAGAAGATTACGAACGGGTCATTCACCACTTCCCCATTCTTTACCAAAGAAAAGACCAGTGGGCAGGCACCCTGAGTGGTGGTGAACAACAGATGCTGGCCATTGGTCGTGCCTTAATGGCCAGGCCAAAGCTTCTGATGCTCGATGAACCCTCTTTGGGCCTTTCACCCCTTCTTGTCAAAGAGATCTTCGGAATCGTAAAAACGATCAATGGAGAAGGAACAACAATCCTCCTCGTCGAACAGAACGCTAAGATGGCCTTAAAGATCTCGGATTATGCCTTTGTCCTGGAGAGTGGAAGGATTGTGGCTGCCAATGTCCCCAATGTTCTTTTAGAGGACGAAGATGTCAAGGAGTTTTACTTGGGGATCCGCTCTGAGGAATCGGCCAAGGGCTACCAGCGCTGGAAAAGAAAGAAGAGATGGCGGTAACTACATTTCAAATTTTAGATTTCAAATTTCAAATTTAAATATTTTAATCTTTCAATCTGAAATTTGCGATCTGCAATCTACAATATATTTTAATCTCCTCCTCTATACATCTTCTCAATAATATCTTTGTAAGCTTCGTTGATGGACTTCCGCTTTACCTTCATTGTGGGAGTGACTTCCCCGTCTTCCTCGTAAAGTTTCTTTGGAATGATCGCAAATTTTTTCACCTGCTCCACTTGGGCAAGCATCTTATTGACCCGATCTACCTCCTTCTGGATCAACTGTTTGATCTCTGGGGCTTGAGTGAGGCTTGCATAGGTGCTAAATTGGATTTTGTGATCCTGGGCGTATTTGATCACATTCTCTTCATCGATGGCAATCAGCGCCACCAAATACTTCCTCCGGTCACCGATCACGACGGCATCATTGATGTAAGGGCTGAACTTGAGTTGATTTTCAATATTCTGGGGAGCAATATTCTTCCCGCCAGCCGTGATGATCAAATCTTTCTTACGATCGGTAATCTTTAAAAACCCATCCTCATCCAATTCCCCTACATCGCCAGAGTGAAGCCATCCGCTCCGTAGCGTCTCTGCGGTTGCTTCAGGATTTTTAAAGTAACCTTTAAAAATGCCCGGGCCTCTCACCAGGATCTCACCGTCTTCAGCAATTCTCACCTCCACACCGGGCAGGGGTTGGCCAACCTTTCCAATTTTGAGTCGGCCTTTTTGGCTCACACTCGTCACTCCGGTTCCCTCTGTCTGTCCATATCCCTCCACAAGCGGAAGGCCTATGGCATTGAAGAACTTCAGAACATCGGGCGAGATAGGTGCTGCTCCAGAGTAGGCCACCCTCACCCGATCGAAACCCAAACGCTCCTTCAGTTTCCGAAAAACAGCCACATAAGCAGCCAAATAAGCCAGCTTCAGATAGGGCGGGATGGGTTTGAAGTTCAATTTGAGGTCAGCATACTTCATTCCGATTCCCATACAGGCCTTAAAAACCATGCGTTTAAACCAGGTGGCATCGGACATACGGATCATGATTCCAGAGGCATACTTCTCCCAAATTCGGGGAACACCGCAGGTGACCGTTGGAGAAACTTCTCTCATATTATCCATCACCGTATCCGGGCTTTCGATGAAATTGACAATCGTTCGGTAACGGATATTGATCATGACCGTAAAAAGCTGTTCAAAGATGTGACACAAAGGAAGGTAAGAGAGGGTTTCATCGCCGTCTTTCACAGGGTTCACATTGACCATGGCCTCGCTCATAAAGAGAAGGTTGCTGTGGGTGAGCATGGCTCCTTTTGGGGGACCGGTGGTACCTGAAGTGTAGATGAGCACTGCAAGATCTTCAGGTTTTACCTCACTTCTTCTCTGCTCGAATAGACCTGGATTTCTCTCATCAAATTCTTTTCCTAATTTGAGCAGATCATCAAAACTCATCAGGAGGGGATCTTTATATCGTTTTAGGCCTTCCATCTCCATGACGATCACTTTTTCGAGGTGAGGGGTCTCTTTCCTAAATTTAAGGGTTTTGTCAAATTGTTCCTCATTCTCCGCAATATAGAACCGTGCCCCTGAATTCTGAACAATGTAACCGCATTGCTCGGGCGCATTGGTCGTATAAATGCCTGCCGTGACTCCTCCAGCAGACATGATTCCAAAATCAGCATAGACCCATTCCGGGCGGTTCTCGCTGATGATACAGACGCACTCCCCTTTTTTAAGGCCAAGACTGATCAATCCCATGGCCACATATCTCACCTTCTCTCCATATTGAGCCCAGGTGACGTCATGCCAGATCCCATAATCTTTGTGCCGCAACGCCACACGATTGGGAGTTTCTTTCACATGTTTTTCAAAAAAATTGAGTAGGGTTCCACTGCTCATCGTTTGCTCTCCTTTAACAACCTATCGGCATTTTAACCCTTTCCTCCTTCCTTAATTCAAGGGGGGATTAAAGGGAGGATACCTGGTAAAACGACTCGTCAAAATCAGGTTTTCCTTCAAACCGTTTAAAAAAGAACCCTGCCGCCATATCCATATTTTCGAAGAATGAAGGGCTCACATCAATGCCTGCCTGATGAAGGGCATTCATGGCCTCCTTCAGACTCGGAGGACATCCTTTTACAGGAATCATCTCCTGGATATCGGGGCTGTTCTTGTTGGCCTGCACCATACATTTTCCTAACAGGATCGTCTTCTTCTTTCCGGGTGAAGGCTTCATCCTCTTTCCGGTCAGGATCTCTACTTCGTCCCAGGGCTTTCCTTTCCACGCATGGGCAATGGCCATTAGCATAATCGTTGTGAAACCGGAGCAGTAAGTACATATCGTTGAATCGTATTGGGGATAGCTAAGGCCCTTGACCCCCAATTTCTCAAGGGGCTTGGGAAGTTTTCCATCCTCCGTATATGGAAAAGCATATTCATGGTAGGAGGCAACAGACTCGATCTTTTCTCCAACCACTTCCACGTCGGATAGATCAACGGGTCTTTTAAAATCCTCTGCCACATAAACCAGGTGGGGAACCTGTGAAGGATCATATCCAAGAACCTTTGCGCCCACCTTATCTGCTGAGAATATATCGGAAGAGGCAATTAAAAGGTTACTCCTTCGAAGTCTTCCTTCAAAGAAAGGACCGCGCTCAGCCGTATAAATCCCATCCAAAAGGGTGAACGAAGGGGGCAATTTATTCGCCAGCCTCGCAACCATATAACTCAAATCTTTTTGGATATCCGGACTGTGACATTTCTTTCGTGAAGCAACATCAATCAGTCCCTTTAAATTCTTGATTCCGAGACTGACAATGGTCTGGGCATGGGTCTTCAGCACAGGAAGATTGACCACAAAATCACACTGAAGGATATCTTCATTGAAGTTGAGAACCACTCCTGCTCCAAGGTCCACTTTCTTGAAGGGTCTTTCAAAGATATCCAATGTCTTCACCCCGTACTTTTTCTGCAGAATGGGATAGCCTAATGTCTCGAAAGCATGGGCAGGTGTCTCTCGATCCTTTGGATCAAATGTTGTGATTCCCTCGATAATCGTGATCTCATCGATTCCGCGCTCTTTGAGAAGAACCACCATATCCTCGACCACTCGGGAGGTCGTAATCACGCCCCATTTAGGGAATGGGGTGGTTCGCGTCCAGAAAACGATGTTGGGCTTGATGAAGACCTTTGCCTTGGGTGGTAAGTGGTCCAGACCTTGGCATAAATCTACAGCCCTCCGAACCGATTCCAAAGGTTTCTCGTAACGCACTATCGCAACAGAAAATGTTGACAAGCCCATCTCCTCTTTGTTGATTTTAAATTGACAGGATTGCCACAATTTTATAGCCCATTGAGTCTGGAGTGTCAAACAAAAAGTGTGAGAAAACTAAAACCATAAATCAATAGCAAAAAAATCTATGGAATCGTTCTTTGTAATCTCTGCTTGCGCCTGCCTACGGTTGGCAGGGGGGGCGGGTTGGAATCAGGGAGCAAAGAATAGTGATTCAGGGCTCTCTTTTTTCACTTGACAAACGGGCGGCGGTAGGAGTAGATTAATGGTCGTTCATTCATTAAACCGAGGGAGCGCCTCTGGGTCAACTATCGGAGCAAACCCTATTCAAAGAAAGGAGGAAACCCATGGAAAGAATGATAAAAAAAGGAATTTTATTATGGGTAATTGCAATTATTTTTCTTTTTTCTGCCGTTCCAGCCCTTGCCACTGACTTTCCTACAAAGCCAGTAACCTTGATTGTTCCTTGGGCTCCAGGAGGAGCGACAGATATCTCCTTGCGAGTCTTGGCCGAGACCACCACCAAATATCTGGGTCAGCCAGTGGTCGCAGAGAATAAGGCCGGTGGAGGAGGAACGGTTGGCCCAGCAACCATGGCGGCAACTGCTAAACCAGACGGCTATACCGTTTCTCAAATACCCATTACCGTTTTCCGCTATCCCTATATGATGAAGTCAACCTGGGATCCTTTGAAAGATTTCACCTATATCATCCACCTGACAGGATATTGTTTTGGAGTGGTGGTGAGAAAGGATGCACCCTGGAAGACCTGGGATGAGTTCGTCAGCTATGCCAAAGCGAACCCTGGCAAAGTAACCTATGCCACCCCAGGTGCTGGGACCTCTCTTCACGTCACGATGGAGATGTTTGCCCGCAAACATGGAATCAAATGGGTCCAAGTTCCAATGAAAGGGACGGCAGAGTCAGTGGCAGCGGTCTTAGGCGGTCATGTCGTGGCAGCTGCTGATGCCTCTGGATGGGCTCCTCAGGTAGATGCCGGTGAACTTCGCCTTCTGGTTACCTGGGGAAATCAGCGGACCAAGAAATACCCAACGGTTCCAACGCTGAAAGAGCTGGGCTATGGAATTGTCTCCAACTCCCCTTTCGGCATTGCTGGACCCAAAGGAATGGACCCAAAAATTGTTAAGATCCTTCACGATGCTTTTAAAAAAGGAATGGAAGATCCTGCCTACCAAAAAATTCTGGAAAAGTATGATATGGAGCCCTTTTATAAAAACACTGAAGATTACGTAAAATATGTGAAGGAGTTGTGCGAAGAGGAAAAAGAGAATGTTGAAAAGATGGGTTTAAAAAAGGATTAAGGTTCGAGGCTGGCGTGAAAAAAAGGGACATCATCAGTTCTCTCTTCTGGATGGCCATGGGCCTCGGGGTCTGTTACGGAGGATATGACCTGGGTCTGGGAACCTTTCATGATCCTGGATCCGGGTTCATGTTCTTCGGAGTGGGAATTATCTTAATCGGACTATCCTTGATCATCCTCATCCGGGCGATCAAGGAAAGACCGGCCATCGGAGAATTAAAAGTTCTTTGGACTGGAATCCGTTGGAAGCAGGTGATCACCATCCTGCTTGCCCTCTTGCTCTATGCTTATCTCTTTGTTCCATTGGGTTTTATTCTGAGCACCGTTCTTCTGCTCATCTTCCTTTTTAAAGCGGTTGAACCACAGCGATGGCGATGGGCCATCCTGGGAGCAATCATCAGCACGTTTGCCGCCTATGGAGTATTCCACGTCTGGTTGAAGAGTCCACTCCCCAAAGGATTTTTGGGAATTGGATAGGATATGGAATTTTTGAACTATTTAGGAATCGGTTTTTCGGTTGCCCTCCAACCCTCAAACCTCTTCTATTGTTTCATTGGAGTATTCATTGGGACATTGGTCGGTGTTCTGCCTGGGATTGGGCCAGTGGGGGCCATGTCTCTACTTCTTCCAACGACTTTCAAGATAACTCCGGAAGCAGCCATTATCATGCTCGCTGGAATCTATTACGGAGCCATGTATGGAGGATCAACCACATCCATTCTGGTCAACATCCCAGGAGAAGCAGCCTCTGTGGTCACCTGTCTTGACGGATACCAGATGGCCCGCCAGGGCCGTGCAGGTCCTGCCTTGGGAATTGCTGCTTTTGGTTCATTTATCGCCGGAACCCTCTCCATTCTCGGCCTGATGTTTCTAGCACCTCCTTTATCTAAACTTGCACTCCGTTTTGGACCTCCTGAGTATTTCACGCTCATGATCCTTGGCCTCACCATCCTGATCTACCTTGCTCAAGGGGCTATGCCAAAGGCTCTGATCATGGCCGCCTTCGGACTCGTTCTGGGTCTGGTCGGCCTCGATTCGATCAATGCCCGGCCCCGCTTCACTTTTGGGAAGATGGAATTAATCGATGGAGTAGGATTGGTACCAATTGTCATGGGCCTTTTTGGAATCTCTGAGGTCCTTCTCAATATTGAGCAGACGGTTCGAAGAGAAGTCCTCAAGACAAGACTTAAAGGACTTCTTCCAACAGCAAAAGATTGGAAGGACTCCACAGGTCCCATTGCCAGGGGATCTCTGCTGGGTTTCTTTTTAGGGATTCTTCCCGGAGGAGGGGCGGTCATCTCATCTTTCATCTCTTATGCCATTGAAAAACGTCTCTCCAAGCACCCGGAGCGTTTTGGTAAAGGAACCATTGAAGGAGTAGCTGGACCGGAGTCAGCCAACAATGCAGCTACAGGAGGAGCCTTCATCCCGCTCATGACCTTAGGCATTCCACCCAATGTGATTATGGCCATGCTTCTTGGGGCCTTCATGATCCATGGGATCACTCCTGGTCCTTTGATGATGAAACAGAACCCTGGCCTATTCTGGGGAGTCATCGTCAGTATGTATATTGGGAATATCATGCTTCTCATTCTCAACCTCCCCCTGATCACCATCTGGGTCCAGGTCCTCAGGGTTCCATACAAGTTCCTTTCTCCCCTCATCCTCCTCCTCTGTCTAATCGGTGTCTACAGCGTAAACAACGTGGTCTTCGATATCTATATCATGCTCATCTTCGGAATCATGGGGTACCTGATGAAAAAATTTGGCTACGAAGGTGCTCCTCTCGTGTTAGCCTTTGTCTTAGGACCATTGATGGAGAATAATTTAAGAAAATCCCTTATTATCTCTCAGGGTGACTTCTCCATCTTTTTCGTCAGGCCACTGGCCGCGGCCTCTTTAATCCTTGCCCTATTTCTGCTGATCTCACCTCTCATCCCTGGGTTGGGGAGAAAGAGGAGGGTAATCCCAAAAGGCGAGGTATCTTAAGGTTTAAGGCTAAAATGGATCGAGGTAGGGAAAAGTACGGCAAAGCGTGTTGAGATGATCACAGAATCCACCCAATTTGAAACTCTGAATCGGAGAAGAAAGGTCCTGGTCGTAGGCGCAGGATTCATGGGCGCAGGAATTGCTCAGGTATCGGCGCAGGCAGGATATCAGGTTCACCTGATGGATATTGACACTTCAATCACAGAAAAGGCTCTTAAAGAGATTCGTTGGTCTGTGGAGAAATTTGAAAAAAAGGGCCTTCTCAATGATCCTGCTGAAAAGGTGCTCGCCCGCATTTCACTCGAAGAAGACCTGTCATGTGCTTCCAGTATGGATTGGGTGATTGAGGCGGTTATCGAGAATGAGGAAGTGAAACGCCGTATTTTCCAACAACTCGACCGAATCGCCCCTAAGGAAACTCCTCTTGCGACAAATACCTCTACCATTCCGATCACCCATCTTGCCGAAGAAACGAGCAAGCCGGAGAGGGTGCTGGGGCTCCATTTCTTTGGGCCAGTACCTCTCATGGGGCTGGTCGAAGTGGTCAAAGGGGAGAAGACCTCTCAGGAAGTTTTCGAGCAAGGAATAGTTTTTGTCCGATCATTGGGGAAAACCCCGGTTCAGGTGAAGCGTGACATCCCTGGTTTTGTCATGAATCGAATCTTCTCTGCAGCCTTCCGCGAGGCCGTTGACCTGGTTGATCAAGGGATTGTTACCCCTGAAGATGTGGATATTGGCATGCGGCTTGGTTACGGTTGGAATGCCGGTCCTTTTGAAATAGCGGATAACGCAGGACTGGATACGGTTGCCCGAATAGGACAGACCTTGAAGACCCTTGGAGAAGGCCATCTTGCCCCCAATTCCGATCTGATCGAGCGGATGGTGGCCAGAGGTGATTACGGAAGAAAATCAGGAAAGGGATTTTATAGATACTCTCCTGAAGGGAAACGCATCCCATGGAAACATGAGAACGATTACTGACCATCCACCAATAGGACAAAGCTAAGTTTCATTTAAGTCTGATGGATGGTTCGAAGATATAAAAAACTGGAAAGAGGTTATGAATATTTCCAACCTTCTCCTCGAGAGCGTTGTGCGTTGCCCGAAGCATCCAGCGATTCATTTCAGAGACCGCACCCTCAGTTATGAAGAATTGAATAGACAGGTGGATCGCTTATCCCACGGCCTCATCCATGCAGGACTTCGACCTGGAGATGTTTGCATACTGATGATGCCAAATTCGATTGAGTGGGTCGTTATCTATTATGCATTGGCTAAAGTGGGAGCTGTGGTTCTGCCGGTTAATTTCCTTTATCGAAGAGGAGAGCTGGAACATATCTTCAAAGACTCCGGTGCACGGGCTTTTATCGGCCATAAGGACTATCTGGAACATCCATGCCAGGTGATGAAGGCATTACCCAAAATAGATCTGCGTATTGCCCAGGGAGTAAATTACGGTCGGGGGTTGATTCCGCTCAATGAACTTTTCAAGGAGGATAAACCTTTCACTCCTTTTCAGACTCGGGATGATGATACCTGGGCAATTATTTATACCAGTGGCACAACGGGCTTACCCAAAGGAGCAATGCTCACTCACCATAACATGTCAAATAACGCCATGACCGTCGCCAACATGCGGTCAACCGATCCCATGGATGTGGTCTTTGGTGTTCTGCCCCTTTTCCATATCTATGGCCAGACCAGTGTGCTCAATGCTTCGATCTATCTGGGATTGACGATTCGACTCTGGCCCCACTTTGAGGCAGAAGAACTCTTATCCGCCATTGAGGAGGAGAAAAGTTCGATCTTGATAGCAGTGCCAACCGTCTTCAATCGACTGGTCAAGTTAGCCGATTCTCGTCCGCCAAAGCGAGCGGGGCTTCGCTTCTGTGTATCAGGAGGAGCCTCTCTTCCTGTAGAAGTCCTTCGTCAATTTGAAGAGCGTTTTCAGACGACCATCTATGAGGGGTATGGACTGACCGAGTGTTCCCCTGTATGTATTGAGAATCCTTTTGGCCGGCCGACCCGACCCGGATCGATTGGCCTACCTATCCCTGGTTTCGAAGCCCGCATTGTGAACGATCAAGATGAAGATGTCCCAACTGGGGAAGTGGGTGAGTTGATCGTTCGTGGACCTGGCGTTATGAAAGGATATCATAACCAGCCACAAGCTACGGCTGAAACGATTCGAAGAGGCTGGCTCCATACAGGTGACTTAGCCCGGAAAGATGAAGTCGGATATATCTATATCGTAGATCGCAAAAAGGATATGATTATTCGTGGAGGATACAATGTCTACCCCCGGGAGATAGAGGAGATTCTCTATTCTCATCCAGAGGTGGTCGAGGCTGCCGTAGTTGGAATTCCAGATCCCGATCTGGGCGAAGAGGTTGCTGCTTTTGTTGCGCTACGACAAGGGTCTCGAACAACCCCAGAGGAATTGCGTCATTTTGTGAAAGAACAGGTGGCACCTTATAAATATCCTCGAAGGGTTCATCTGGTGCAGGAACTCCCAAAAGGACCCACCGGAAAAATCTTAAAACGAGCAATTCGGTTTGGAGATTAAGGTTTTTTTATTGACAATCTCAATTTCCCTGGACAGCCAGATGTAGGTGTATTAATAAAAGATCCGTAATATTTTTTGTAGGTATTTCTTCTCTTTAACCCCTCCATACCTCATCTTAATATAAGGGGAGGCTGGGTGGGGTTACTGTTTAATTGCAAGAAAGAACTATAAAGGGAGATGTCCCACTCAATATTAGTATCAATTGAAAG
>CAKZKY010000253.1 GCA_937124575.1 uncultured Pseudomonadota bacterium
AAGGTCTACCTGGTTGATAAAGCCCCTGCTATTGGCGGGAAGATGGCCCAGTTAGACAAGACCTTTCCCACCAATGAATGCTCCATCTGAATCCTTGCGCCCAAACTGGTCGAGGTCGGCCGGCATCCCAATATCGAAGTCCTAACATTGACTGAAGTGGAGCGAGTCGAAGGAGAAGTAGGAGACTTCAAAGTTACGCTCGTCAAGAAGCCCAGGTATATTATTGAAGAGAAATGCACAGGCTGTACGACTTGTGTCGAATACTGTCCAGTCCAATACCCGGATATTTTCAATCAGGAGATATCGAAGAATAAAGCGGTCCATATCTACTTTGCTCAAGCCATTCCTTTGATCACTTATATCGATGAGAGCTGTCTCTACCTGAAAGAGAAGAAGTGCGCCATCTGTACAGCGGTCTGTAAAAATAATGCCATCGATTTTAATCAGAAGGAAGAGGAGGTTGAGTTAAAAGTTGGAGCGATCATCTTAGCGCCTGGCTTTGAGCCTTTTGATCCTAAGGTGAGAGAGGAGTATCATTACGGAAAGTTTCAGAATGTGGTCACCAGTATGGACTATGAACGGCTGATGTGTGCCACCGGGCCATATGAGGGAGAGATCCTCCGTTCTTCTGACAAGAAGCATCCCCACAAGATCGCCTGGATCCAATGCGTCGGCTCCAGACAGGTGATTCCTGGTGGGAAAAGTTATTGTTCAGCCGTTTGCTGCACGTATACCCAGAAACAGGTCATCTTGACCAAAGACCATGATGCTGGTGCAGAGTGTACCATCTTTCATAACGATGTTCGTTCTTATAGCAAAGATTTTGAGCGCTTTTACCAACGGACAGAGAGACTTCCCGGAATTCGGTTTATAAGAAGCTATGCGTCCATCATCAGAGAAGATCCTGAAACGAAGAATGTTACCATACGGTATTCGACACCTGAGGAGGGAATGAAAGAGGAAGAATTCGATATGGTCGTTTTATCGATTGGGTTGACCCCTCCTTCAGACCACAAGACTCTGGCAGATAAGTTCGGCATTGAGCTCAATGCTCATGATTTTTGTAAAACCGATCCCTGGCACCCCACAGAGACTTCTCGTCCTGGAATTTTTGTAAGCGGGGCTTTCCAAGGTCTTATGGATATCCCTGAATCGGTCTTCACCGCCAGCGGAGCGGGTTCCCAATGTGGCGAGCTGCTTGACTACAGGCGGAACAAACTGACCGTTGAGAGGGAATATCCACCCGAGAGGGATCTTTCTAAAGAGGAGCCGAGGGTAGGTGTCTTTGTGTGCCATTGTGGTGCGAATATTGGAAGGGTTGTTGGGGTGCCTTCCACGGTGGAATATTCCTTATCTTTACCTAATGTGGTCTACGCTCAGGAACAGTTATTTTCGTGTGCGTCCAATTGTGCCAAAGAGATAACGGATAAGATCCAGGAGAAAGGTCTCAATCGAGTGGTGGTGGCCGCCTGTACTCCCAAGACCCATGAGCCCACCTTTCGCGATACGCTTCGGGAAGCAGGGATTAATCAGTACTACTTCGACATGGCCAATATTAGAGAACATTGCTCCTGGGTCCACTCTAAAGAGAAAGAAGAAGCTACTCGAAAAGCAAAGGAGATCATTCGAATGTCCGTTGCGAGGGCCTGCCATCTGGAGCCACTCAAAGAGTTTGAATTACCTGTCACTAAGGTGGCACTCGTAGTCGGTGGAGGTGTGGCCGGCATGACATGCGCGCTCTCTATCGCCAATCAGGGACATGAGGTCCATCTGGTGGAAAAGAATAAAGAACTGGGAGGGATTGCACGGAGAATACATTCGACCTTGGAGGGATTGGATGTACAGGCCTACTTACGGGATCTGATCCAAAAAGTCTATCAGCATCCCTCCATTCATCTCCATATGGATGCGACGATCACAGAGGCAACCGGTTATGTTGGAAATTTTGTCACTAAGGTCAAGTCCGAGAAAGGGGTTTCTGAGATCAAACATGGTGTCACGATCATTGCGGCCGGAGCGGATGTTTATCAACCGAGCGAATACCTCTACGGAGAGGACGAGAAGGTTGTGACCCACCTCGAATTGGAAGAGAGAATTGCCAAAAGGGATGAAAAGGTTCTGAACGCAGAGACTCTCGTAATGATCCAATGCGTCGGTTGTAGGAACGAGGATAGAAATTATTGCAGTCGAATCTGTTGTAGTGAATCGATCAAAAATGCATTGAAACTGAAAGAGATCAATCCCAAGATGGATATCTACATTCTTTTCCGGGACATGAGAACCTACGGATTCAGTGAAGATTATTACAGGGAGGCGGCCAATAAAGAGGTGAAGTTTATCCGCTATGAGCCGCAAGATAGACCTCAGGTGGAAGCGGGTGAGTCCGAAGAGGGAAAACCCGTTCTCAAAGTTACTGTAACAGATTATATTTTGGGGAATAGGCTTGAGATAGAGGCGGATATCCTGGCCTTGGCTGCTGCGACGATCCCCTCTGGAGGAAGCAAGGAGATAGCCCAACTCTTCAAAATCCCTTTGAGTACAGATGGCTTTTTCAAAGAGGCCCATGCCAAGTTAAGACCGGTTGAGTTTGGTGCTGATGGCGTCTATCTCTGTGGGATGGCTCACTATCCAAAGCATATCACAGAGACGATTAGCCAGGCTTATGGGGCTGCTGGTCGGGTCTTAACGCTTCTTTCGCATGATACGGTAACTGCTTCTGGTTCGGTGTGCGAAGTGGATGAGAAGAGGTGTATGGGCTGTGGGGCATGTATCTCAGCCTGTACCTATGGTGCCATTGAGTTTCGTGAGACGCGACAGGGCAGGAAGGCTGTGATGAATCCGGTTCTCTGTAAAGGAGATGGGCTCTGCAATGCCATGTGTCCAACAGGTGCCATTCAACTGAGGCACTTTACCGATCAAGAGCTATTGGCCCAGATTGATGCGGCGGCTGAAGCTGCCTAAGACGATATCCCACCCATTCCCCCACCTCAAGGGGAGGTTTAGGGTGGGGGTGACGGAGTGTGATTAGAATGGTTGCAGGATCAAAGTTTAAGCCGAGAATATTGGGCTTCGTCTGCCATTGGTGAGGGTACGGAGCGGCGGACCTGGCTGGAGTTTCCAGACTACAATATTCAACAGAGATGAAGCTGAT